>CAZETB010000021.1:0-28384 GCA_964514865.1 uncultured Mariniplasma sp.
AATATCAAAGAATAATCTATGTAGTGCTTATTGTGGAAACAATCCAGTGATGTACCTGGATAGCGACGGAAATAGCCCAACATGGTGGAATCCATTTACTTGGAGCAATGAAGCGAAAATAATAGCGGGTATAGTGATAATTGCAGGGTTAGCAATAGCAACTGTTGCAACCGGTGGTGCCGCAGGAGGAGTTGTAGGATTTATACTTGCTGGAGCTTTCAAAGGAGCGGCGATTGGCGCAGTTTCAGGAGGCTTAATATCTGGTGCAATCGGAGGATTAACATCAGGAAGTTGGGAAGGATTTGTTGATGGATTTTCAACGGGATTCATGACAGGCGCATTCATTGGAGGAGTCACAGGTGCAGCATCGAATGCCATTAAAGTAGGACAAGCTGCAAAACTATGGCAATCTGGTACAAGTGTTAGAACAGCTACGCCATTTAAAACAATGGTTCATCACTATAAAATACATGGGCAAGGATTTGGAAATATTGTAAATTATTCGAATCAAGCATCAAATTTTGCAGTAAGAAATGCCAACTCGTTGAGTTTTGTTGCTAGGAACCAAGCATTAACTCCACACTGGACCTGGATAGGTAAAGCAGGAATGAATGGTCATTTTTCATCAGCAGGTAAGGTATTGACATTTTGGCTTTAAAGGAGCATGTAATAATGGAAAAACTATCAAAATTTGAGTTATTAGCGTTAAAGGCATATCTTGAATTGCCTGTTCGAAAATTACTTAATCATCAATTTGAACTGGAAGAGGATTACATTGCTGAACATGTAATGGGGTTTATTAGAGGCGAGAGATTCGACAAGGAATTTACAGCTTTCTCTAAAGAAGAACTTGAAATAATAAATCCTATAATTTCTAAGAACATTAGCAATGATGATGGCAAGGACTTATTGACTGCATTCTTGTTAACAAAACTTGTGTGTAATATTATGAATAAATACAAAAAATAACAAGAAATTAAAGGCTATTTTTAGGGTTTTCAAAGTTTAGTTTTTCATCGCGTGTAACGTGGTTATGTTAATAGCCACGTTACAGCTGCTTTACAGTCAATGGAGTAGACACAGAGAGTAAGATATTATCTACTGCCCTTTATAAAATAATAAAAGACTAAGAGATAATTCCTAATCTTAATATACAAAAAGGTGTTAAGTAGAATCTTCTACCAACACCTTTTATCTATCTATTAACTAGGCATTTTCAATAATTGCTGTAATAGGAATTAATAAAAACGCTAACCATGAAATATGAAACATATCAAAGAAATAACCTACTGAGAAGAAGATAATGACTGCTAAGAAAGGCATTAACGCAGTTAATCTAACTTTGTCAAATAAGATAATCGCAACCACAGGTATTAATAGGAACACCTGCCATGCCCATGCCCAACCGCTTAAGCCAAATCCTAATGCAAGAAATAGACCAATAGCAATGATGACGACACCAACCATGGTGATCGCTTTTTTTCTTTCTTCAACTGAGATATTCCCAATTTGAAACTTAACATCGCCAAAGATTAATCCCATAGAAACTGGAAGTAAGAAACCAATACCACCATATTCCCAACTACCTTCAACATAACCCATGTAAAGATAAAATCCAATAGCTAATGCAAAAGATAGTTCATAAACAATTAATTTCATGATATTTTTTTCATGTAAAATACCAAGCATCGGAATGATCAAGAAAACAAGCCATCCTGGATTCCATAGATTATATTGGAAACCTAGAATAATGAATGCAACTACAGCTACAAAGGGTGATATCGCGACAGGGATGTCCTTCAATTTCGTATTGAGAAGGATAGCCACTATAGGAATGGATAAGAAGACCATCCATCCAACGTGCCATAAATTAAATCCCCATCCTAGAATCAAGAAAACAATGATACTCAAGAATGGCATAAGTGCAACAATGCCATCTTTTAATCTTGCTTGCAGAAGAATAGCAGTCATTGGAATGGATAAGAAGACAAGCCATCCTGGATGCCACATATCCTTATAAAAACCTAAGACAAAGAAAACAATTAAACTGATAAAAGGCATCACTGCAATGATTTTTGTTTTAATGTTTTTTTCTTTGCGTCGTTGTAAGGTATCAATCAATTCATCAGCAGCTTCTCTAGGTGTGCCTAACATTTGCCACACCTCATCATCAGTTTTACCTGATGCAAGTGCGTCCTCATAGAGTTGATCATAATCACTGATAATGTCTTGCATATCCTTTTGACTTGCACGATAATCATTTAATACATCTTTTAATTCATTTAAGTATTTAGCTTTCATTGATATTCCCTCCTAAAAGCCTGAAGACGCCACCTAAAAATGAGCGCCACTCGGATTCATATTCATATAGTTTCTTTTTTCCGAGTTCTGTCATACGATAATACTTACGTGGTGCACCAACATTGGTTTGTTCGATATAGGTTTCAAATAACCCTTGACCTGTAAGCCTTCTTAAAATGGGGTAAACGGTATTCTCATTGACATCAATTTCTTTGGAGAGTGAATCAATCACTTCAAAGCCATACATATCCTTTTTTGAAATGATGGAAAGTATGCACATCTCAAGGATACCTTTTTTAAATTGCGTATTCATGAGGACCTCCTTACTGTGTTTTACACACTACTATAATACAACGGTCCTGTGCAAAACACAATACCTAAATGAAAAAAAGTGTAAAAAAGTGGGATATACTTGTTTTTTAGCGTACAAATGTGATACTCTATATGCAAACAAAGTTAGGTGATTATGCATGTTTAAACAATTTAAGGCTGGTTATCGTTATTATTATTACCAACGTTAGAGGACTGCAGTAGGCATTCCTTTTTCTAGTGTATATGAAGGAACAGCCAAATCATGATCTGATCATCCTTGGGGTTCCTCAAGGATTTTTTTATTTTTTAAACCAAAGGAGACAAAACTATGATTGTTCAGATGAAAAAAGGTTCTACAAAAAAAGAATACGAAAAGTTAGTGCATTATTTACAAGAGAAAAAATTAGAGATCATTGATGCATCATCTGATGAGATGCGCGTCTTTGGTATCATTGGTGATACGTCATCCCTTGACCCAAGTGATCTATATGCTTTTGAGGGTGTGAAAGAAGTAACACGTGTTTCAACACCGTTTAAGAAAGCATCACGCAGTTTTAAAAAATCTGACACAGTCATTAAGTTATCAGATGAGGTTGTGATCGGTGGCGATCAATTTGTTGTGATGGCAGGACCTTGTTCTGTTGAATCTGAAGAACAGTTAAGAACGATTGCTAAAGCGGTTAAAAAGTCAGGTGCTCATCTTTTAAGAGGTGGTGCGTATAAGCCTAGAACATCTCCTTACGCTTTTCAAGGTTTAGAATTAGAAGGTTTAAAGCTTCTTAGAAAAGTAGGTGATGAATTCGGTTTAAAAATCGTAACTGAAATTCCATCAGCTGATTTATTACCTGTTTTTGAAGAGTATGTGGATGTGATTCAAGTGGGTGCAAGAAATATGCAAAACTTCCATTTATTAAAAGCACTTGGTAAATCAACAAAACCTATTTTGCTTAAACGTGGTTTATCGAATACCATCGAAGAATGGCTGATGTCAGCTGAATATATTATGGCGGGTGGTAATGAACAAGTTATTTTATGTGAACGCGGCATTAGAACATTTGAAAAATATACAAGAAATACACTGGATATCAGTGCAGTTTTAGCTGTTAAAGAATTATCACATCTACCAGTCATTATCGATCCATCACATGCTGCTGGTAGATGGAATATGATCGAAAAATTATCGTTAGCTTCTTTAGCTGTTGGTGCACATGGTTTAATTGTTGAAGTGCATCACGATCCTGAACACGCACTATCTGATGGTGCACAAAGCTTAAAGCTTCCTAAATTTCATCACATGATGGAAGAACTTGATAAAGTTTCTTCAGTTTTAGGTAAACATCTTTCATGAACATCTTTATCGTAGGCTTAGGACTGATCGGTGGGTCACTTGCTGAAGGACTTCACCTTAAAGGACATCATCTTTATGGTTATGACCAAGATGATGTTGTCATGAAAGAAGCGAAAGAAAAGAAGTTAATCGATCAAGATTCAAACATAGCTTCCTTAAGTGAAGCTGAACTTGTCATCTTAGCGTTATATCCTAAAGATAATGTGAGTTTTATGAAACAGTATGGTCATCAGTTAAAACCTGGACAAATCCTAACGGATATCAGTGGTACAAAAACATGGATGATGCAAGAAATTGAGAAGATCTTACCAAATGGTGTTTCATATACGTCACTACATCCGATGGCAGGAAGAGAAATGTCTGGTTTTAATTACCGAAGTGCCTATCTTTTTGCTCATGCTAATTTAATGATGATTAAGGGACCTAAGAGTTCACCTCAAGATGAAATCATCTTAAGAGACATCGCAGATGACCTAAATTTTGGTAAAATAACAGTAACAGATGCGAAAACACATGATGAATTGATTGCTTTTACATCACAGTTAACGCATATCCTTGCTGTTTGCTTAATGCATGTCGATAGTGATCCTTTAACAAAAGAAGCAACTGGTGATTCATTTAGAGATTTAACACGTATCGCTAAAATCAATGAAGTGATGTGGAGTGAACTCTTTTTAGAGAATAAAGAAGCATTACTCAAGATGATTGAAACGTTTGAAAAAGAACTTAAACATACAAAAGATTTGATTCAAGATGAAGATCAAGAAACCTTAAAAAAGTATCTTAAAGATGCTAAAGAAAAGAGGAAGACCTTTGACATCCATTAAAATGATTGATTATGACATTTCAATCCAAAAAGATGTACTCAATGAACTACCTTCTTTCATCACGAAAGCTACATCGAGTAAATCACTTTTTATCATCACCGATCAACACCTTTATCATCTTTATCATGAAAGATTGAGCCTCATTCTTAAGGATTTTTTTGTGCAGTATGTCATTGTCGAACCAGGTGAAACTTCTAAATCATTACGTGTTTACGAACACGTTTGTCAAACACTCATTGAAAAAGGTATTCGACGTAGTGATTTTATCATCGCGTTTGGTGGCGGTGTCGTTGGTGATTTAGCGGGTTTTGTAGCATCCACCCTCTATCGAGGTATCCCATTTGCTCAATTACCAACATCACTTTTAGCCATGGTTGATTCATCTATCGGTGGTAAAGTAGGTATTGACTTACCACAAGGGAAAAATGTATTAGGTTCATTTTACAACCCTAAATTTGTTTTAATTGATCCTGAACTACTAAAGACATTAAACGATAGAGAATATGAAAATGGTATTGCTGAAATGATTAAAGCAGGTCTGATTGGCGATAAAAAGCTTTATCATTTTCTTTTAGAACACAAGCATGTTACAGAAAATGAAATTCAAATGGCGATTTGCGTGAAACGAGAACTCGTTTTAAATGATCCTTATGATTTCGCAGACCGGATGAAATTAAACTTTGGACATACCTTTGGGCATGCCATTGAAAAGAAACATCATTATCAAACCTATCAACATGGTGAAGCCATCAGTTATGGTATGCTTTTTGCACTCGAGATTGGTATGACTTTAAATGAAACGAAGCCTGAACTTTATGATGAGGTTAAGCATTTATTGCTTAAACGAGGTTTAGTTAAAGAACCTCTCTTAAGTATGGACGACTATAAAGATGGTATTTCACATGACAAGAAATTATTATCGGATGGTTTACATTTCATCATTGTCACAAAACCAGGAGATTCTAAGATTGTGACATTAAAACCTGAGGATCTTTAAATGAATGTCTTTATTGAACCCAAACCCTTATCAGGTCATGTTGAAGTTATCTCATCTAAATCTTTATCACACCGGTTTGTGATTGCTGCTGGATTAGCACAAGGTACATCAACCCTTCATCACGTGCTGGATTCTGATGATTTAGATGCCACCAAAACTGCTCTTGGTCATTTTGGTGTCACATTTGAGGGACAACGTGTGTCCTCAAATGGCTTTCATTATGATTTTAAACCTATTGATTGTCATGAATCTGGATCAACTTTGAGATTTATGATTCCTATAGCGATGTTACAAGACCAAGAAGTGACGTTTACTGGAAAAGGAAGATTGCCTGAAAGACCTTTAACTGTTTATAAAGATCTTTTTAAAGATCAATTGAACTATCCTGAACATCGTTATTTACCATGCCGCATCAAAGGTCCTCTATCAAACGTTGATTATTTTTTAAGAGGTGATGTGAGCTCTCAGTTTTTTACAGGGCTACTCTTTGCACTACCTTGTTTAAATCATGATTCAACGATTACCTGGACCACACCACTTGCTTCTAAAGGCTATATCGATTTAACAATCGATGTACTGAACCAATTTGGTGTTCACATCATTCAAAATGATCATCAATTTATCATTAAAGGTCATCAAAAGTATCAACCCATTGAAGCATCTGTTGAAGGAGATTATTCACAAGCAGCCTTTTGGTTTGCTGCTGGATTACTTGGTGAAAAACTCTCCCTATCAAATCTCAATCCTTTCTCTAAACAAGGAGATGCTAGAATTGTCGATATCATCAAACAGATGAAAGGTCATCTTGATTACGATGAAGAAAACCAATGTTATCATGTGTTTCCTTCACAACTTGAAGGAACATCGATTGATTTAGATGATATCCCTGATTTAGGTCCCATCTTGATGGTTCTTGCATCGTTTGCACAAGGTGTGACTCACTTTACGCACATTTCACGGTTGAGAATTAAAGAATCTGATCGTGTGGAAGCGATGGTTGAAGCACTCACCGCATGTGGTGTAAACGTCACTACAAAAGATGATGAGTTATGGATTGAAGGAAAATCAGAAGTTGAAGGTGGCATCACACTTCAAGGCCACAACGATCACCGGATTGTGATGGCACTATCCATCATGTCTATTAAGACAAAGAAAGGATTAACGATCACAGATAAAGAAGCTGTGAAAAAATCGTATCCTAATTTCTTTGACGTATTTCAATCTTTAGGAGGTATTGTTCATGAATCTGAATGAGTTAAGAAAAGAAATCGATCTCATTGATGAACAGATGATGGAGCTTTTTAAAAAGCGCATGGCTGTCTCAAAACAAATTGGTAAAGTCAAAATCATGATGGGGTTACCTATTGTTGATCACACCAGAGAAACTTTGATTTTAGAAAAAAGACAAGCACAGCTCAACCATGAAGAACTATGGCCTTATTACCAAGCATTTTTAATCAAACTATTTGATTTATCAAAGGACTATCAACTTCATGTCTGATCGTTATGGATTGATTGGAAAGCAAATAAGCTATAGCAAATCAAAAGTGATTCATCAGCATATGGCAAAGAAACTTAATCTAGATATTGTCTATGACATGATTGATTGTGAGGAAGAAGATCTTCCTAAAATAATTAAGAAACTTAGACATGGTGAATATCAAGGATTTAATGTTACGATTCCATATAAACAAAAAATCATACGATTCATTGATGAACTCACGCCGAAAGCACGCCGAATCGGTGCTGTGAATACCCTTTATGTGAGAAACGATCACGTGATTGGTGATAACACAGATTATGATGGTTTTTTAGGTTTACTAACGAAACATGAGATTGATGTCAAAGATCAAAGCGTCTATCTTTTAGGAACAGGTGGCGCTGCCAAAGCAAGTTACATTGTTTTAAAGGATTTAGGAGCCAAAGTGACGGTTGTCACACGTTCCATTGATGAAAACAAAGGATTCTTTGATCGTGTGATCACCTATCCGATGATCTCACCTAAAGATGTTTCTATTTATGTCAATACAACACCACTTGGCACATCTCCTAAAATCGATGAAGCTGTCTTAGAAAAAAGGTTAGTGACCGATCAAACAATCGTCGATTTAATATACAACCCGCAAAAGACGAAATTGATGACATATAGTAAACAATCATATAATGGGTTATATATGCTCATTATTCAAGCTTTAAAGAGTGAAGAGATTTGGTTTAATCGAAAGATTGACATTTCATTATCACTACTGAATGAACTGAAGGAAGTGATTTATTCATGAACACATGTGGTACTTTATTCCGTGTATCCATCTATGGTGAATCGCATGGTCATGCGATTGGTGTCATCTTAGATGGTGTCCCAGCGGGTGTTAAACTTAATCTCGATGACATTCATCAAGAACTCAATCGAAGAAGACCTGGTGGCATAGGAACGACGCCTCGTGTTGAACAAGATGAGTTTAAGATTTTAAGTGGCTACTTTAATGAATACACTACAGGAAGTCCACTTCACATCATGATTGAAAATCAAAATACACAATCCAAAGACTACGATCATTTAAAGAAACATCCAAGACCAGGACATGCTGATTTTGTTGCTGATGTGACGTATAAAGGATTCCAAGATTATCGTGGTGGTGGACATTTTTCAGGTCGAATAACTGCTGCTTTAGTTGTTGCAGGTGCCATAGCTAAACAGATTATTCCATTTAAGATATCATCAAAAATCATTCAATTAGGTGATGAAACGGACCCATCTCAATTCGATGAAATAATCAAACAAGTTCAAACTGAAAAAGATTCATTAGGTGGCATCATTGAAGTAAAAGCAACCGACATGATCATTGGTTTAGGTGATCCCTTTTTTCAAAAATTAGATGCTGAAATTGCTAAGATCATGTTTTCAATTCCTGCAGTAAAAGGTGTTGAAATCGGTGATGGATTCCACGGCGTTCATTTAAAAGGAAGCGTATTTAATGATGCCATCATCGATGCATCTGGAAAAACATTAACCAATCACAGCGGTGGTATTTCTGGCGGCATCAGTAATGGAAATGACCTTATCATCAAGGTCATGATGAAACCTGCATCTTCTATTGGTAAACCACAACAAACATTTGACTTTGAAGAACAAAACATCAAAGAACTTGAAGTCAAAGGACGACATGACAGTGTCATTATCAAACGTGCTGGTGTTGTGTTAGAAAGTGCACTTGCCATGTGTTTACTTGATTTTTATTTACGTTATAAGGCTTATCATTAGATAAGTCTTTTTCTTCACACAACGCACGTGGAGTCTATAGTGTTGCTTTCATTAAATAACACTTGTTATATACTTGACATTACTCAATTTTAGCCCAATTTCATTAAATGCAGTCATCGGATGACCTTCATAGGTATCCAATGGCTTTTTTTGTCTATGTGTTCAAATTTCGTCCATTTTGTGAACATGTTTTTAGTAAAAAACGGTTTTTTTGTCCTAATGGGTGTCTTTCGCAACATAATTTGCTTCACAATCAGTCAACTGTTGATAATCTTATAACTCATAATCATGTTGCACTCTTATCAGTGAATATTTTTTCACTTATAGGGATTTTGTGGCTTTTAAACGTATGTTTGCTCTCTGAGAGTTTTTTATTAAATCAGAGGTGTAGTATTTTCATGCTTCTTACATTTCATTTTCATTACGAATGTGACGAATGGAGCGTATACGCCCTGTTTTATTTGATATATGAATGATTTAATGGTATCAAAGATTATTATATATCGTCGTTGGGGGACAATGAAATATGGCAAAAGGTGTTTGAAACATAGCAAAAATGAAGAAATTTCACGCAGTTTAAGACTTATGGGCTTTATTTACACCGAATAGTGAATTAATGAGATTAGCACGCAGTTAAAAATACGTTAGGGGAGAGTTGAACATGTTCAAAAAGAAAACAGTGAATGACAAGCAAGTCTTAATTATAGTTAGACTTATCGATGCGAGCAAAAAGTTTTTGGTTTTTTTGGTTTTATTTGGACAGATTTGGAACTTGGTTCCATGGAATGCTTTACAAGTTAAAGCAATGAATCGGTTTAACGATGAGTTTATTGTGGAAAATCATTCAGTGAATAAATATCCGACGACTACAGATTCAGATTTTGATCAAAGCAAAGTTGAAATTAATTCTGAAATGATTGATAAGAGAACGGCAACATCAAAAACCTTCCGCAAGATTGATGGAACATATGAGATTGCTTTGTATGATGATGTCATACATTATTTCAAAGAGGGTTCTTGGAAGCAAATCGATAACAGCTTGATAGATATTGGTGATGGATTTGAGACAAAAGATAATCGATTCAAGCTTAAATTTCCAAAAAAAATGGATGACAACAAACAAATTAAGTTATCATTAGATAAATATAGTATAAATTGAAAAATGCTCAGCATCAACGAATCATTATTGCTTCATGACAATGTGAAAACCGTTTCAGACAACATAAAAGAAGTAAATAACATTAATCAATCTGTATTGTATTCGAATATACGGCCATTCACAGATATCGAATATATTATCTCAGGCAATAAAGTTAAAGAAAACATCGTACTAAATCAATATATATCAAATTTTAACCTAACATTTGAGTATGAACTCAAAGATTTAGAGATGATTCACGGAGAACATAAAGAGATCTATTTTGTAAATTCAGATGATGAAATCGTATTTACCGTTGAGGATTTATTTATGATTGATAGTCAGCATCATGAATCATTTAACATCGATGTGAATGTTTTACAAACTGGTAAAAATTCATATAGATTGACCTTGAAGCCGGATGATGAGTGGTTGAGATCAGCATCCTTTCCAGTAATAATTGATCCTACGATAAACTTAAGTGGAGCCAATGGTTATCTTAAAGATAAATATACATACGGTGCAACAGGAAGCAATTCAACATCAAACTACATTAAAGTGGGAAATTACGGGAGTTATACATATAGATCCTATTTTGAGGTTGATCTTGGGGTCATACCTGTTAATTCCAATGTAACCTACAGCCATTTAGAACTTGATACATATAAGACATCTAATTTCTGTTATTCAGATTGCCAAGTTAATATTCGCGAAGTGAATGATTATATCGATTTCGATGACATTCGCGGTGTTGATGACAATAATATTGACAATAGCATCGATAATTCCATCGATGTTGAAGATAAAATCATCGATTATCGTATGCTAAATAAACTTGATCCTATTCAACACTATCACTTTGATGTCACTGAACTTTTAATTAAGTGGCATAACAATGGTGATGAGAAAAGGATTTTTGAAATGCGAAATGAAGATGAAACCACGGTTGGATATGTGTTCTTTGATTCCACTGAATACACATCAGGTGTTAAGCCGTTGCTTGTGATAGGTTATATTGATTCAGCAGGAATTAAGGATTATTGGACGTATAATAATCACAATGTAGGTTTGGCTGGTGAGGGATTTGTTTCTGATTTTACTGGGAAATTGACCTTTGGTAGAACCGACTTTTCTTTCTCTACCGAAAGACAAAATCTTAGTTCCTCCTTCACATATAATCAAACTAGCATTGATTCAGATGTAGGATATGGTTTAGGATGGCAATCAAACTACAATGTAAAAGTCAGTCAAATCATCCCGGATCAAGAGTACATGATTACCGACAGCACAGGAAACAAGACTCATTATTATTTAACATCATGTGATGACAGAATTACTGATGAGTATCCTATAAGCAATACATGCTTCATATCTGAAGATGGCAGTGGGAATATTTATGTCAAGGGTTATTATGATAGTGGAGGTTATTACTACTTAGATAATCATTATGTTGTAACAATGAATCAAATTGTTTATACTTTTAGTTCAGATGGATATCTTTTCACAATCAACAACAGAAAGACTCACCAATCGATTATCATTTCAAGAAATTCGGCAAATAGAGAACAGATTACAGAAATTAGCGATCAGGTTGGGAACAAAATCGATTTCACATATGCTAACAACCGGTTAATAGAATCCATCTTATCGCTTAAACAAGATGATCAAACCTTTAACCCTATTGAGAAGATCAAATATTATTATGACACGACTACTGTAACAGACAAAACTGTGCTCGATCATATTGAATTTTACAAGAACTATGATTCAAACATGGCGATGGATATCGATGTTACAGCGAACTATTCATATTATTCAGACGGTAAACTAAGTGAAGCATATATCACTGATGGCATCAAGGTAGCATATCAATACTCGAATGATAAGATTTCCCTAATAACTTCATATTTTGGGTCTTCGACTTATGGACAGTTGAGTTATTCTTATGACTTATTACAGACCAAGATTACCGACCACAATAATAGATTCGTAGTTTACAAGTTTGATACGTATGGGCATACAATCAATATTATGGACAGCCTGGGAAATGCTCAGTTTTTTAAGTATCTAAACCTATTCAAATATGAGATTTACGACGAAGTAAACGATGATCAAGTTGCTGATGTTTTATTTATCAACTCAGCACCAACTACAACAATAATCATAAATTAATATTCCAATCTGATCCGATAAAGACAATAACTAATCCCGTATCGAATCACAGTTTTGAACAGGAAGATATCCTTACAGGTGGAACGAGATGGAACCTCTATGTCAACGGCATCTATGAAGATGGAAGTCAGATATCTCTTCCGATTGTGACAGATGAAGTCAGTTTATTTGGTGCACACTCTTTGAGATTGGATTATAGTTTACCCTCAGGATATAAAGAGTTAAGACAAGATGTAATTCTAAAAGATGCTAATTATACAATGATTGCGTATGTAAAAAACGATTCTGATGGCAACGATACATTCATCGAGGTAAAGATAAATAGAAATGGTACGATTGAAACCTTTATATCGGATCCAGTACCTAATGATGGAACCTGGCATGAAGTGAGATTGCTTTTCGATACAGATGCAGATTTCGAAGATGTTACAATCAGTTTAAAAAACGGTAATGTTGGAGAAGTTTATTTTGACAACATTCAGATCGTTAATGGGTTTACTGATACAAGATTGAATCAGCTTGATGATTCATCTTTCGAGTTATCAACTCCAGAGGATACGGGATGGACAAATATGTCTAGTCCTTTCATCTCTTTGTTTGATCATTCATCATCGACTTCTGAGTTGGAACAAAACATATTGGGCTATCATTCTATTGAGATAATAGGAGATCCCACACAGATAGTCTCAACGTCAAACTCCATTACTGATATGCTTGATTTTGGATTGGCAAATGGAACACTAGTGATTGGTGGCTGGGCAAAATCAGAGGGGACACCTACTTCTATGATGTACCAATCTGGAATGGACGTTGATGATGTCAATAGATTGTTTCGAATCAATGTCAAAATCTATGGCGACAGTATGGTTTTATTAAAAGAACACTATATCGATTTTGATCCAATGGTACAAGGTTGGCAATATGTGTTAGAAGAAATCGCTTTAGATGATGATGTGATGTTTGTTCAAATTGTACTCGAATATCAAGGAGAAGGAAAAGTATATTTCGATGCATTACAAGTCTATTATGAAAATATGAACACCATTTATGAGTATGACTCAAATGGACACTTGATATCGAAAACAGACTCAAGCAATGTTTCGACAATTTATGAATACGATAATCCTAAGGACAGCAGACCTACAAAAATTATTAAAGGAAATCAAGTGATCGAGTTAGGTATATTCGATGATGATTCATTTGTAGAAGAGATCACGGTTAATAATGTACATGCTGATCCTACATATAACTATAATGGTCAAGTGACATCGTTAAGTGTCGGCGATACTAATACCGATTACTTTTCGACATCAACTACATACTTATCGGCTGGATTTAATCAATATATTCAATCACAAACCAACGAATTCGGAAATTCAACCACCTTTTATCACGATACGCTGACTGGACTTTTGACTGCTATTGAAGATGCAAAGGGTGAGGATCTCTACTATGAATATGATAATGAAGGAAAACTTGTTAAAGTAATTAGTTTAAGTGATCATAGTACCTCTGGGATGAACATTCATGGAACCATTGAGTACGAATATGATTCAGCGGACCGACTCGAATACATCATCATGGAAAGAGATGTGAATGATGCACCCTTGTACTATTATAGAATCGAGTATGATGGCGATCGCATGAAGTGCGTTTATGTCAATACACAGAAATTAATGGAATATGCATACGAGACAGATGTTGATGGCATCTATCAGACAAATAGAGTTGATATACAAACTTATGGTAATGGAGATAGATTTGAGTTTGATTATACTGCAGAAGGAAATATAAAAGAGATATGGTTTGGAAACTCACAAGAAGATCTCTTAAAGAAGTTCTCATATGAGTATGACCAATCAGGGAATTTAGCGATTTTTAACACCTACTCCTATGATTCGACATCCGAACAATACGATGTCATATACTCAGAATTCTATTCCTATGATTCCGCAGGTAGAATCAAACAAGTTGTTGATCAAGATGGCAATATCGTAAAATATCAATACGATTCTGAAGGTAATTTGTCTTCGATATATTTTGATATTGATGGAAATACTAGCAGCACAAACTACTTCCATAATCAATGCTTCGTGTATAGTGGAAGTGAGTGCACATCGATATCAAGTTTATTCGACAAAACTGAATACACGTCTCAAAGCAGTGTAGCAATCACCAAGGATTACACATATGAACCAGGCGCTTTGTATAGATTGGATTACATCAACCTTATAGCAGGAGCAACCAACGTATTCAAACAGGATTATGTATATGAGGATAACGTTACTAGTGGCACAACAAGTATCCGAATAAAAGAGATTCAGTACAACATACACAACGATTCATCGATAGACTATCAGTATGTTTACAGCTATGATAACCTAGGAAACATCATCATGGTCAAATACTATGAGGGTGGTACCCTAAAAATCACAGAAAGCTATGTCTATGACGCGTTGAACCAACTCATCGTTGAAAGCATAAGAGATGAGGATTATTTGATCACTGAGCTCAGTGATACAAATTATACAAAGTATTTTTATTACAACGAATATAGAAACATTACAGATATAAAGACATTTTTATATGGTCAAACAGATCGCGTTGAAATCAACATCCCTGAAGGCATCATGGAAAATTATGGCACTCACTGGATCGACTATGTACTGCTTAATGATATCTATGATCCAGGAATGATATGTAATATTGATATCAATTCTCAATTCACGCCTGATTTCTCATTTATTACCGATGCCGGAAATACCGATATCACAGATTTGTTAACCATTGAATATGATCAATATGCAGTGGACACTTCGACAGCTGGCTATTATTTGATGCAAGGTTATGCTTCTGATGATTTTGGAGATTATGCCATCTATTTTGGTTTTGTCATCAAGGTTGGAAATCCGAGCAGTTTAAGAACACCACAGAATCATATTCGATTCACCTATGATAACGCATGGAAGGATCAACTGATCAGTTACGGTGTCATCGATTACATCAATGGCATTCCTCAGACCATCGTGACTTCACATGAATACATCTATGACGATCAAGGAAACCCGATTGAAATAACCGACTTCTTTTACGACGATGACAATCCACTTACGGACAACTATTGGCACCACGCCAAACTCGAGTACGATGGAAGACAGTTAGCGAGCATCACGATTTATAACAGCGCTATCGAGATTGCAGCAAATGAAGTCATCAAGATAAGATATAAATATGATGATCAAGGTTTCCGTATCGGAAAAGAGATCGGAAACAGCACGATCGAATACAAGCTTCGAGGTGATAAGGTCATCTATGAGACGGATGGGACCTATGAGATCATCTATACATACGATTTTGATGGAAACATCATCTCCTTTGATTATAGAGATGGTACACATACTTGGAAAGAATACTTCTTTATGAGAAATCAGCAGGGAGATATTACCAAGATCGTTGATAAAGATGGTACAATCATTGTAGAATATCATTACGACGCTTGGGGCAACATCATCTCCAAGGTCGATAATTCCGGTTTTAATCTATCAGATATCAATTCGTATACATATAGAGGGTATCGGTATGATAGTGAAATCAATCTGTACTACTTGAATAGTCGATATTACGACCCTGAAATGGGAAGATTCATTAGTAGTGATGCATATTTTGGTGAGTCAAGTACTGTCCACGATTTCAATTTATATGCATACGTAAACAATAATCCGATTTCATATACTGATCCTTCCGGGTACTTTACTCTTACATTTATAACCTTATCTGCTGCTTTAGCAAAGATAGCAGCCGCATTAGCACCTGTAATACCTATTGTGGCTGTTGCAGCTGTCATCGTGATTGTCGTTATCGTTGCAGCAATTATTATACTAGAAGTAGATGCAGCTGTTGATAATAGGTCGCACGTCAGAAACAAAGATACCGGAGAACTTGAATTAGGGGATTTACCTACAGAAGGCGAACCCAATTCAGTCGATCATGAATTTAAGGGTGATGGTTCACTAAAAAAGACCCGATGGTATGATGAAGACGGAAATGCAATTCATGATAGGGATTATGATCATGGTGGAAGTAATCATGAGTTTCCACACGATCATGTTTGGGATTGGAGCAATAAGCAAAAACCCAGAAGTAAAAATTTACCACCTGATTACGATCATTTTCCAGATGTACCCAATCCCCTTGGTAAATGAAATCAGTTTGTAATAGAGGAAATCATGCATATTCTTATTATGAAATACACTCTTAACGATTTGTAGAATATCAAATACCAATAAGTGTGTCGATAGACTATGAATTCTAAGATATATCGAAATAAATTTCTATATAGGTCATCTATAAACAAACCAGAGAGGATAAACGATGAAAATTATATATGTGAGATCAGAAGAAATATATAAATTGTTAAAAATGATAATAAATGCATTTGATGGTGAGATGTATTGGGATTTTAGAGCATATAACGAATGGTATACAAGACATGACCTCTCAAAATATATCAAGATTCGTAAAGAAGTCATTTTAACAAGCGATATGAAGAAGTTTATTGATGATAATTATGGACATATGTACATTATTTTTTTGACAGTGTATGTCTCCATGATTCAACCAAATAATCCCATTAGGAGTTTGGAAGATTTAATGAATAGCAATACAAGATTTGCAATCCAGGTTGCTGACACTACTGAAATATATATTTATGCAAAAAACGATCATGATTTTTCAAAGTTATATGACTTATGCAATACGGTAGAGAATTCTATAGTTGAAATTATTCATGATTACATGCATTGGGATTTTGATGTTTCATACATCCTGAAGAAGTGAAGCGCATTATCGTTAATCGCAAGTTCAATGTTATATCACGGATTCATGTATAGAATTAACAACAAGGAATGACTTTTAGTTATCAAACAACTAGAAGTTATGTATGCTATAGCATACAGTGATGACTCCGCAGGAGTTTAGATAGATTTTCAAGTATATTATGTTCCCACATTGGAAAAAGTCTGGAATGAGGGAACATAAAATGGCCAAAAATATGTTTCCGACGTACACGAAACGACATATTTTCGAGCAATTAGATATACTCCACACACGTGGAGTCTATCACGTTGCTTTCATTAAAATAACACTTATTATATACTTGACACATACTTGACAACACTCTATTTTTAGCCCAAATGAATAAAAATCAGCCATCAGATGACTAAAATGTACCCGATAAGTCGCACATTAGACCTTCAAATGTATCCGATGGCTTTTTTCTCTATATGTGCAGATTTAGTCCATTTGGGAACATATTTTTTGATGAAAAACAGCTTTTTTGTTCGAATGGATGTCTTACGCAACATATTTTGGTTCAAAAAAAATAGATAATAAAATACATTAAAATTCATAATCTTGTTGTACTTTTCATGTGACAGGTTTGTGCTATTTAAAATTGTTAACTAGCAAACTTTAAAACTGTCGGATATAATCGACAAAAAATACTGAACATTTATGACTAAAATCACTTAATCATATTGACTAAAATAACTTAATGAATTGCTCTGCTAAAAAAAAGTTATACTTTGATTTGTGAAATGATATTTAAGCAAGTTAATGATTGATTATAAATGCAAGAACATGCATAAAATTTCAATTGAGGTTATAAGATGAGAATTAATAGAGACAAGTACCTTAATGAGTTAATTAGTAAAATGCATAACAAAATGATCAAAATAATCACAGGTATAAGGAGATGTGGAAAATCTTATTTGTTAAATGAGATATTTTTTGACTATCTTATCTCGACAGGTGTCAATGAAGATCACATTATAAGAATTTCCTTAGAAGATCTTGAGAATGAATATCTAACAGACGCTCATGTATTAAATGATCACGTTAAATCACTGATTAAAGATGAACAAATGTATTATTTGATTGTAGATGAAATTCAACAAGTTGACCGATTTGTACCGCTTTTAAATGGGTGGTTGAAAATTAAGAATTTAGACGTTTATGTAAGCGGCTCAAATGCTAGATTTTTATCGAAAGATGTGATTACTGAGTTTAGAGGAAGAGGCGATGAAATTTATGTGTCTCCGCTAACTTTTAAAGAATATTACGATGCTCAAAGAAAAGACTTCGATACTGCATGGAATGAATATATCATTTATGGCGGGATGCCCTTTGTATTAGAAAGAAGTACAAATGAGCAAAAGTCTAAGTACTTAAAGGATTTATTTAATGAAATTTACATAAAAGATATTAAGGAAAGATATGGGATTAGGAATGACTCGCAACTAGAGACGCTTCTTAATATCGTTTCTTCATCTATTGGTTCTTTGACCAATCCATCAAAGATAGAACATACATTTAAGAGTGTAAAACAAGAAACACTTTCGAGAAACACAATAGAAAGTTATTTGGATATACTAGAAGATACATTCTTAATCAAAAAAACTAATCGCTATGATATTAAAGGAAGAAAGTATATTAATACGCCTTCAAAATACTACTTTGTAGACATGGGACTTAGAAATGCCCGATTAAACTTCAGACAATTAGAAGACACACACATGATGGAGAACATTATTTATAACGAACTTATTCAAAGAGGTTACTATGTTGATATTGGGGTTGTTGAAGTCAGTGAGAAAAATGAAAACGGCAACTATGTAAGAAAATCATTAGAAATTGATTTTGTTGCTAATATGTCAAATGATAAAATCTATATTCAATCGGCATATCATTTACCAAGTCCCGAAAAGGTGAAACAAGAGATCAGACCTTTTCTAAATGTCGATGACTCATTTAGGAAATTTATTATTGTAAGAGATAACATCGATGTAAGAAAAGATGATTATGGCATTACAACAATTGGTTTGAAACACTTTCTTTTGAATGATGATCCATTCAGGCTATAAGGATTAACGAATTAACTTAATCCATAAAAATATGTTACTTTGGAATTTGAGACAGTTTTCAATCATGTGAAGGCATACATAATGTAACCGATTTTGATGTTTCTTTAATACATACAAGGTTCATTTTGCAAGCATTATGATTCTTTCAAAGCAGGATGTATGTTATCATATATATGAACATATGAGCAAACGTTCATATAAGGAGGCATCATGCAAAACGATAGATGTGAAGCAGTCATCATTCATCCAGATAAAATCAAAGAAGTTCAAAAACATATTTTAAAAGATGCTGACTTAATGAAACTATCTAATCTCTTTAAAGTGATCAGTGATCCCACAAGGATTAAGATTCTTTTTGCGTTAGAAAAACAAGAACTCTGTGTCTGTGATATATCAGTGATACTTGATATGACACAAAGTGCGATATCACATCAACTTAAAACATTAAAGATGGCAGAGCTTGTCACGTTCCGTAAGGAAGGTAAAACAGTCTTTTATAAGTTGGCTGATGAACACGTTCAGCACTTGTTTAGTCAATCACTTGATCATATTATGGAGGGGTAATCATGAAGAAAAGTTATCAAATCAAACATATTGATTGTGCCAATTGTGCACTTAAAATAGAAAACGAAATCAAGAAGGGTGAAGGTATCGATAACGTTCATCTTGATTTTGCACGTGAAATGTTACACGTTGAAGGTAAAGAAAAAAGTATACAGCTTAAATCATTAGAACATATTGTTAAGTCTGTAGAAAAAGATGTTGACCTTCTTGAAAAAGATGATGTCATTGAAAAGGAAGAAGTTAAGTTTACTAAGAAAGAATGGATTATCTACGGCATAGGATTATCATTAGTCATTATCGGATATATCCTCA
Organism: uncultured Mariniplasma sp.; assembly: GCA_964514865.1. Taxonomy (GTDB): domain Bacteria; phylum Bacillota_I; class Bacilli_A; order Acholeplasmatales; family Acholeplasmataceae; genus Peloplasma. The sequence goes on from CAZETB010000021.1 coordinate 20,154, forward strand.
AAACAATCTTTCCTACGGAACTCGTTTATTACCTTGTTTTACCTTTATTTATAGCAAGTTATATTATTTTTGGACATACTGTTTTAATCAAAGCTTACCAAAACATCAAAAAAGGTAAAATCTTTGATGAGCATTTCTTGATGACGATTGCTACAATAGGTGCATTCATGATTAAAGAACCCGTTGAAGGGATTGCAGTGATGTTATTCTATCGTATCGGTGAATACTTACAAGATCTTTCAGTTGCTCGTTCAAGAAGAAGCATTAAATCATTAATCGATATTAAACCAACGATTGCTCATTTGTTAGATGCTGATGGTATTAAAGATGTCAAACCAGAAGATTTAAAAGTTGGTAACCAGATCGTTGTCAGACCTGGTGAAAAGGTACCTGTTGATGGTATGATCACCGAAGGAAGTTCTTGGTTGGACACAAGTTCAATTACAGGTGAATCGATGCCAAGAGATGTCTTCGAAGGTCATGAAGTCATTTCAGGTTCTATCAACACGTCAGGTTTATTAACGATTCAAGTTGTTAAAGCCTACAAAGATTCAACGGTTCAACGGATTTTAGACTTTGTTGAAAATAACACCATGAAAAAAGCGAAAGCTGAAAAATATATGACGAAGTTTGCGAAGTATTATACCCCCATCGTTGTTGGGTTTGCGTTAATCTTAGCATTTCTAGTACCAGGTATTGTCAGTTTAGTCGATCAAGTATCATATCAATCGATACTGATTGATTATGTCAGAAGAGCACTGATCTTTCTTGTCATTAGCTGTCCTTGTGCACTTGTATTATCCATTCCTTTATCATTTTTTGCAGGCATTGGATCTGCATCTCGAAGAGGTATTCTCTTTAAGAGTGGCAGTGACTTAGAGATGATGGCATCGATTGAACACTTTGTCTTTGATAAAACAGGAACCTTAAGTCAAGGGAAGTTTATCTTAGATCAAATCGTATCAGGAGAACCTGAACTCATCTTAGAATATGCTGCACATGCAGAGTATCACTCCAATCATCCAATCGCAAAAACGATTTTAGAAGCTTACGGTAAAACACCAAATGATAAGATGGTCTTATCCGTTAGAGAAATTGCAGGTAAAGGTGTCAGAGCAAATTATAAAGGTATTCATCTACTTGTAGGTAATGATCGTTTAATGGATCAATATAAAGTTGAATATATGAAAACCCATCAAATGGGAACCATTGTTTATGTTGCTGCGAATAATGAGTTTATGGGTTATTTAGTTATTAAAGATCAACTCAAAAAACGTGCAAAACGTGCAGTTCAGGGATTACTAAAACAACACAAAGGTGTCACCATGGTAACTGGTGACTATGAATCCGAGGCGAAAGATGCAAGCTTCAAGTTAGGTGTCGAAGATTATTATGCGAACTGTTTACCAGAAGACAAAGTAAAAATAATCGAAGCATTATCTGCAGCACGAAAAGTAGCTTTTATCGGTGATGGCATTAATGATGCACCTGTTTTAACCAAAGCAGACTTAGGGATTGCGATGGGTGGTGTGGGTAGCGATATCGCGATTGAAGCATCCGATGTGGTGATTATGAATGACGATCCACATAAAGTCTTAGTAGGTTATCATCTCGCAAGAAAAACGATGCGCATTGTTTTACAAAACGTCGTTTTCGCTTTAGGTATTAAAACATTAGTTCTAGTTTTAGGTGCTTTAGGATATGCCAATATGTGGTTAGCCATCTTTGCAGATGTCGGTGTCTCCATTTTAGCGGTTGCTAATGCCATGAGAATCTTTAAAGTGAAAAAACATAAATAGTAAGAAAAGCTTCAATCGATGAAAAGATTGAAGCCTTTTTTAACGTTGTTTAGCTAAAAACATAGGGTATAATAAAGATGGTGATGAGATGGATATCAAACTCGATCAGGTCAAAGGTATCGGACCACAGATATTACGCATCTTAAGAAATCAAGGGATATGGTCAACGTATGACCTTGTTTCGCGTGTACCTAAAGGATATGAAGATTTTTCTATCACCGATTTACATGATGCTAAACATAAAGATGTCCTGACCGTACTTGGAAAAATCACATCTGATTTAAAAATCATTCATGGTGGTAAAGTTGAAAGATTGGTATTTAAAGCATTAGTTCTTAATCAAACACTAGATATCATCGCATTTGGTAAAAGCTATTTATTTAAACAACTTCATAAAGGTGATGAGGTACAGATTAAAGGAACGTATCATCTTTACTATAATCAAATTAACGCATCCTCCATTGTGAAAGCTGAAAAAAGATTAGAGATTAAGCCAATTTATAAAATTGAAGGTTTACATGATAAAACATTGATGAACCTGGTGTCCTTTATTAGAGATGAAAACTTGGTGAGCATCTACGAAAATATACCTAAAGTCTTTTTAGATCGTTATCATCTGCTCAGTCGAAAAGATGCATTATTTCAACTTCATTTACCTGAATCGATGGCATCGATTCATCAAGGTAAAAGACGTATGAAATACGAAGAAGCTTTTTATATGCAACTGAAGGTCATTGGTCAACAAAAACGTGGTGTCAAACGTTTACCTAAAGCCTGTGATATTGAAGCCGTTAAACATGTTATCAATCAGATCCCCTATGAACTCACCTCAGATCAGAAACAAGCAGTTAATGATATCTATCGTGATTTTAAGAAACCTGAAAGTAGCTATCGTTTGATTCAAGGCGATGTGGGTTCAGGTAAAACCATTGTTGCACTTTTAGCTGCATACGCGATTGTCACAGCTAAAGAACAAGTGGCCATCATGGCACCAACTGAACTGTTAGCTTATCAACATTATCAATTTTTTTCAAATTATTTAAAAGATGTGAAAATCGCTTTATTAACCTCTAAAACAAAACAAAAAGAAGAAATGAAAAAAGCTATTTCATCCCATCAATATGATATCGTAATTGGTACACATGCCATGATTGAAACGGATGTTCAGTTCCATCATTTGGGGCTTATTATCATCGATGAACAGCATAAGTTTGGTGTTCGAACACGTGAAGAACTCATTCAAAAAGCACACAGTAAAGATATCATTTACTTAACTGCAACACCGATTCCAAGAACGTTAGCACTCATCGCATTTGGTGATAATCACGTCTCATTTATTAAGGAAAAACCAAAACAAAGAATTCCCATTGAAACACGCTACATCACGCGTGATCTTGTGCAAGAAGCCTACGATAAAATGCATTCAGCACTGTTAAAAAAAGAGCATTGCATCGTGATTGTTCCAGCCATTGATTCTGAATTAATCAAAGATAACATTGAAAATATGACATTAGAGCTGGAACAAGAATTTCAAGTTCCCATCTATACACTACATGGTAAAAAAACACCTGCAGAACAAGATGAAGCGATGCAAGAATATCTTCTTCATCCAGGGTCCATCTTGCTTGCTACAACGATGGTTGAAGTTGGTATCGATATACCAACAGCAACCACCATTACCATCTTTCATGCAGAGCGTTTTGGTCTATCACAACTTCATCAATTAAGAGGTCGTGTCGGTAGAAGTAACTTAGCAAGTTTTTGCTACCTCATCTCTGATAAAGAAGATATTGAACGTCTTCAAATCTTATCAAAGACACACGATGGTTTTAAATTAGCTGAATACGATTTAAAGATGAGAGGTCCTGGTGATTTTATCGGTGTCGAACAATCAGGATACCTAGACTTTAAGTTTTTAAATCTTGTCGATGACTTGAATATTTTACAAGAAGCACAAAAAAATGTTTTAGAATTACTTAATCAGCCTGATTTTTATACCAATCCAGCGTATAAATATTTGGTTAAGGCCATCACACCTGTGCCACACGTGTGATATAATGGTAAATACGAAAGTAGGGATAATATGATTCGATTAGCAGTTGACGGAATGGGTGGCGACTACGCACCAGAACCGATGGTCAAAGGAACTTTGATGGCATTAGATAAATTTGATAATATCGACATTACCATCTTTGGTGATGAAACCAAAATGGCACCATATTTAAAACAACACGAAAGACTTCATGTTGTTCATACACCTCATTATCTACCTATGGGTGAAAAAGACCCCATTCATCAATATCGTACCAATAAAGAACATTCCATGTTTATGGCGATGCAATATGTTAAAGATGGTAAAGCGGATGCTGTTGTTTCAGCTGGTCCGACACAAGCACTCGTTGTGGGTGGACATTTTATCATTCGAAAAATGCCTCAAATGAAACGTGTCGCGATTGCTCCGGTTATCCCATCGATTGATGGAAAAGGACGTATTTTATTAGACAGTGGTGCGAACGTTGATTTTAAACCAGAACACTTACTTGATTTTGCGATTTATGCATCCATTATGGCTGAAAAAGTTTTAAATCATCCGAACCCTAAAGTTGCATTAATTAACATTGGAACTGAAGATGGTAAAGGAAGAGACTTTGATAAAGAAACATTTGCATTACTTAAGGAAAGCCCAGATGTGAATTTCTATGGCAATATCGAACCCAAAGAAATCTTAACAACAGATGCTGATGTTTTATTATCTGATGGTTTTACAGCAAACATCGTGATGAAAACCATGGAAGGTACAGCAAAAGGTTTAGGCGCTATCTTAAAAAGAGAGATTAAATCAAGCGTATTCTCAATGATTGGTGGACTTTTTATGAAAGGTGCACTCAACCGCTTTAAAAAATCATTAGATGCGTCAGAAATTGGTGGCGCATTACTCATGGGATTCCAAAACATCGTGATTAAAGCCCAAGGTGCATCCAAAGAATATGGATTCTTTAATGGCATTCGCCAAGCAAAAGAAATGGTTGAAGCTAACGTGATTGATCGTGTTAAAGAAGCGTTAGAAAAGAAGGAAGACGTTAAAGCATGAAGGCATTTTTAGAAAAGCTTCATCTTCCTTATAAGGATGAATCACTCTATGAGATTGCATTAACTCATGCATCCTATGCCAATGAGAACCAAACAGAAAAGAATGAAAAATTAGAATTTCTAGGTGATTCAGTTATTGGCTTATTAATGAGTGATTATCTTTATCAAGAAGATTTAGCAGATGAAGGACAAATGACAAAAAGAAGAGCTCAAGCCGTTTGTGAAGAAGCTCTTGTTAAATACGCATCTTTAATTAATCTTAAAGATTATTTGAGACTTGGTCGTGGTGAAATGATCAAGGGTGCGAATGATGCGATGATTGCAGATGCCTTTGAGGCTTTATTTGGTGCTGTATATCTCGATTTAGGATTTAAGTATGCATATAAACTGTTTCATCAATTGATCGTACCTAATTTAAACATGGTATGGAATATTAAAGACTACAAGTCAACACTTCAAGAATTTATACAAGCTGGCGATAAACGTTCGATCAGTTATCACATCATTAAAGAAACAGGGCCTTCACATCATAAAGAATTTGAAGCAGCCGTTAAACTTGATAATGTGATCACATTAGGTATTGGTAGTGGTAAAACAAAAAAAGAAGCAGAACAAAATGCAGCAAAAGATGCATTGAAGAAGGGTAACTATGATCATCAAACGTCTTTATGAAGAATTTGATCTCTCGATTGAAAGAATCTTATTAAAAGAATACAGGAGACTAAAATTAACGATGGCAGAGATGTCTGTTTTAATCGCGCTTTTTTCAATTTATAAAAAGAGAAAAACCTTTACAATCGCATCCATCTCACGACGAGTTGATATCGGTAGTGATGCCATTGGTAATGCGGTTGAGTCACTGATTGAAAAGGGTTATGTTTCTACTAAACTTGAAAGTAAAGATGGTAAAGAAAGAGAAGTCTTTGATCTTGATCAAGCTTTAGAAAGAATTGAAAATCTATTAAGACAAGATGAGATAGAACGACTTAAAGAACGCGTTGAAAATGATATTATGAATGTTATTCGTCTGTTTGAACAAGGTTTGGGTAGAGGTTTGTTGCCATATGAACTTGAAAATATCAGACGTTGGTTTGAAGAAAAGGACTTTTCAAGTGATCAAATCATTAAAGCTATTGAAGATGCAGGAGATCGTGTGAGCGTTAAGCTTGTTGAACGTATGCTTAATCAAAGTGCGTTAAAACCCATTGAAATTGATAGTGACTTAGAAGAAGCACTCGATCAAATCTATAAAAACATCAAATGACAAGACCAGAAATTATTTCTAAAACACTTAACGAGATGTTTCCTCACGCCAAAGTCGAACTCCATTACGCCAATGTCTTTGAATTGCTTGTTGCTGTTGTTTTATCAGCACAAACCACTGATGTTAGTGTGAATAAAGTTACTCCTGAACTTTTTAGTTATTATCCAACACCTAAACAGATGAAAGATGCTCCTGTTGAACATCTTGAAAAGCTTATTAAATCGATTGGTCTTTATCGAAATAAAGCGAAAAATATTAAAGAATTAGCACGTGTGATTGACGAAAAGTACGAAGGAATTGTTCCTCAAGAACGTGATAATTTAGAAGCTTTACCCGGGGTTGGTAGAAAAACAACCAACGTCGTATTAAGTAATGCATTTAACATTCCTGCATTTGCTGTTGATACACACGTTCAAAGAGTTTCCGTTCGTTTAGGTCTTGCTAAAAAGACAGATTCAGTCTTAGAAATTGAAAAGAAGTTGATGAAGAAGTTTCCAAAATCTGAGTGGTTGAGATTACATCATCAAATGATTTTCTTCGGTAGATATCATTGTTTAGCTAAATCTCCAAAATGCTATCAATGCCCTCTTTATGATCTCTGCAAGAGCGAAGATAAAATCAAAAATGATTAAGGCCTCATGGCCTTTTTTTCTTACATGCTTCTTTGATTGTTTGAGGTGACCTCTCCTATCTTAATGACAAACTAAGATAAGGAGATAACATATGAATTTGAATTATGTTTATCGCCAACTAAGAAAACGAGCAGAGCTTAAGCATTTTGAAATTAAGCCTATCGGGTCGGCGATAAGGCTCAAGCGTAAAGAACTCGGGATGACGCTTGAGGAGGGGGCTGAGGGGATTTGTAGTATTTCATATCTATCCAAGCTAGAAAACAATCAGATTGATCCCAATCTAGATTTTGTAGATCAATTGGTCGATCGATTTGGTCTCAAGGATCAAATTGCATTCGATATTGAATCTTATGAAAGTGATTTAAAAGAGTTAACAAAACTGATGTTTCATTTTGAAAAACCTAAGCGATCATTTATCGATACATATCGTGATCGTGAAGATCATCAAGCTATGGTGATTCATGTTATTGAAACCTATTTGCATGACGAGTATGAGTTAGTCTTTGACAGGTTTAAGTCAATCCAACAATTCATACCACATTTAAGGCATGACGAACTTACACTGATTTTGCTGAGTTTAGCATCTTCACTTATTGCATTTGAAAAATATCAAGATGCATATCAGCTTGTCAACCATTTACCACTTCTCGATAAGCATGAGCACTTTGAACTTTATTTATTATCAAAAAGAATGCGCCTGCAACTTGGACTTATGATGCATAAGATTTCTGAGATTGGACAAGATATTCATCGTTATTATAACGAAGTTGTTGAATATGGATATCATCATCTTTTAGTTGATATGAAGAAATTAGCGATGTATCATATCGCTTATTATCATGCACCTGAAAAAATGAAGAAAGCAGTTATCAAGGTAGATCGAGAACACGAGTTGAATCACCTTCCTTATGCCATTTCCTGTTACACACATCAACGATATGATAGTGTCATAGAGCTTGCTAGGCAGAAGCCTAATTTATCTGGATGGGTTTTAATCTATCTATTATCGTTAGAAGCAACTCAAAATTTCGATGAGATGGCACATGTCATTTCCGAAAGACTACCCAACAACTTACTACCATCTGAGCTGATTATCGTTGACTATATGAAAATCAAGTATCAAAAAGATCAATCCAAAATGATTTCTTACATCAGAAAGATGTATCTTAATCAAAGTGCCACATCAGATCATATCATGCTTTTAGAATATCTCATGATAGATACTGCTCAGATCTTCATCAAATCACAGTTTTACAAGGAAGCTAATCTTCTCACGCAAAAATTTCATTTGCATCTTAGATCTATCAAAATGGCTGTCAATCATCATCAAAATGAAGGTTAAAATCTTCATTTTTTGCTTTTTAAGGCGAATAATTAGTATATTACCTCATAAAATTGACTATTTATAGTTTTTACTATAAAATGATTTTGGCTAAGAAGGAGGGA
>CAZETB010000022.1:0-26977 GCA_964514865.1 uncultured Mariniplasma sp.
AAGGTCGCTTAGACTTTGTTGTCATTGACTATTTACAGCTCATTAAAGGTGATGAACGCTCAGGTAATCGTCAAGAAGAAGTTGCAAAGATTTCTCGTTCTTTAAAACAGATGGCAAGAGAATTAAAAATTCCTATTCTTGCACTATCACAGTTATCACGTGAAGTTGAAAAACGTGAAGATAAACGTCCACTTTTAGCGGACCTTCGCGAATCAGGTTCTATTGAACAGGATGCCGATATCGTTATGTTCTTGTATCGTGAAGATTATTACGAAAGAAAACAAGAAAATAAAACAGGTGAAGTTGAACTATCGATTGCTAAAAACCGTCAAGGTATGGCAGGGGTCGTCCTCAAATACCGTTTTGATACTGAATTCTCACGCTTTACAGCACAGTCTGATCGTGAAGAAGAGGCATTTAAAGATTAAATCAGGTACAATTTTCTTAATTGACTATTTTTTTAGTTTGAAGTATAATGAGTGTAAATAAATCTTGGAGGGGTATTAATGTTAATTTACACAAAAAAAACAGTGCTTATAGTTTTGTTGTTTTTGTCGCTATCGATATTTCATAATCAAGTAATATTTTCGAACACAACACAAGGAGAAATTTCGGTGTTGAAAAACAAGACGAATACATACACTTTTGATAAAATAACCAGTATGTCTGAAGAAGATATATTCGATTTTTACATCTATTTAGAAGATGTTAATAAAGATATTAATATTGAACAAGCTCTAAATAAACTGGGTTATCATACAGATAATTGTTGCAATTATTTTTCTTATGAAAATGAGAAAATTAGCAATAACCAATATAATTCATTAACTGAATTTTTAAATTATAAAAATGATAAAAGAAACATTCAAAAATCCGTTACATTAAGTTTCAATAATAGGTTTGTTTCATATTATGGGATAAATAAATCACAAATTATTTATGTTAGTCCTAATACTAATTTGATTATTCTTAAATTATCCAAAGCAGAAATAATGAAAATTATTAATGATGAAATAGTGACTGATATAAGTTTATTTACTAATAAAAAACTACAAAATGTTACAAATATAATACCTAATCAGATAAATGCTGGTTATGGAACAATATCAAACCCAGGTTTAAAAAATCAAGCACTTGGAGGATATGATGGATCAGGTGTAACCATCGGTATCATTGAAGCTCAAGGTCAAAGATATCACACAAGCACACCGTCACTTACAATACCCCATTTAAATGGTCAATTAAATTATGTAAATGTAATGTCATCTACTCCTGGTATGGATCATCATGCATCGTTAGTTACCAGCATCATTGTCGGAACAAGCACTTCATATGGAAACAAGACATTTGAAGGTATTGCGACCGGCTCTCTTGTATATCAAACCTCAATTGTTTATGAAATAGAACTTTATCAAGCATTTGATCTCATGGACGAGTACAATGTTGATGTAATTAACATGAGCATATCAAATTATGATTTCGGAAATGATTACTCAGATATTGATAGAATAATAGATGACAAGATTTACAATACCAAAATAATCACAGTTGTTGCTGCAGGTAACAGTGGATCAAGCGTTGGTAGTCCTGGAAAAGCTTATAATGCAATAACAGTTGGAAACGTAAATACAAAAACATATTGGTATAAATCAAATCTAAAACCATATAACATGCACACTTCAAGTTCATACACAGTTAGATCATTTATGTCAAACAAGCCTGAAGTAAGTTCTCCAGGAACAATGGTGAGCTATTTAAATTATAATAGTATTTTAACAAGTGATACAGGAACAAGTTTTTCTACTCCCTTTGTTACTGGAGTTATTGCTTTGTTGATAGAAAAATACAGATTAAGTGTTAGTTTGGATAATTACATTACATTTTTTAAAGCTAGGTTAATGCTTGGTGCTCAATCCGACAATGTGACAGATAGTACACATAGAAATGGTGATAGTTACTATTTTTATAATAAACAAGGGATAGGTATAATTGATGCAGTTAATAGTGCAAGAAACATATATGGTTTTAGTTTGTATACGCCTATTCATCAAATTAACTCTTCTTATGATTACCTTTTGCCTCCTTCTGATACAGAATCGAATATACGAGCAGTTTTGATTTTTGAAAAACCCGAAAATGTGTTAATAACTCAGGCTTATGGAAACAACTTTGATATTCAATTAATACGCTTTGGGGATAATAGTTTATTAGCAGCGTCAGAATCTATAACCAATACTCATGAAAACATTAAATTTACTATTCAAAGTGGCGATACTACATTATTAAGATTGAGTAGGATTAGTTATATACCATCTTCAAAATATATGTCAATTAGTTTATATTGGATGGAAGGAGCGTAATTATGAGAAAAATAATAATAACTATGATTTTGACAATTGGATTGTTGATGACTTCCTGTAGTACTGATATTACCCCAATAAAACACGACGTAGTTACTGATCTTTATTATTTTGACGTAACATTAGATACGAATAGTATTGATAGTATTGAAGACACTGTTGAAGTTAACATAGATCTTACTTCAAGGGTCGAGAAAAAAATGCTGTTTGTTGATTCACATGATAAAATGGAAGATTCAATTATTCAATCACGATTTGTTCATGAGAGCAATCTGTATGGAAACAATCTACATAGATTATACAACAACGAGGAAACGATATCAACAACACACAACCCAATATGGGTGATACTTGATGAAGGGCAATCAATAACAAAGAGTTTTACATTCTCTAGAATTAATCCGATTGACTATCGTTCTTTGATAGGACCTACAGGTAAATACTACTTAGAACTTGCTATTTATGAGGGCAATGTTTTATCAGAAGAGGACTGGATTTCAACTGATTTTTATATTCAAGTTAATCGAAAAGATACACCTGATGAATTAGTTATTTACGAAGGTGGTATTTTCTCGATTGATTATTACCAACATCTGTCATTTGATCCTAATGTAATTGTTGCAGACATTCAATTCATAGCCTCAACTGATCATGCTTTTACCCTACATAACAATTATATTGAAAAAGAGAGTGCCATTATTCAATCACAATTCGTTTTGGCAACAGATAATTCAAAAACCCTATATAATCAATTCCCAAAAATGTTGATACCTGCAGAATACCACGTGAACATTCTAGATAATGAGATTTTAGAAAAAGTGTATATTTTCAGTCCATTTGATTTTGACAATTCTCTTAATAGTGCTCCAATAGGTACCTATGTTTTTAGAATCGCATTTTATCAAGGCAATGAGTTAACTGAAAGTGATTGGATTGAAACAGATACAATTTACGAATATGACACTTTAACATAACTTTAGCATATTTTACATGATAGTTTTAATCGATTGTTAGCTAATGAGATTCATTTGAAAGGTATAATTAGAAAACAATAGTTTTTACTATTAATGTACATTATTCCAAGGATTAAGAAAAGTATACCTTGAATTTATGTTCGTAGTCAATGATAGAGGTACCAAATAAGTTAATCTATTAATAAAGCATTCAACACTAAAATCTACCCTTTAAAACGGACATCTTAAAAGACCCCTCCGCTTTGATATTATCCCCTTAAAGTAGACACTACAAATAATTAAATTGTATATGTCCATAGAAAGGGGATTTTTCTTTATGTTTAAACCAAATGAAAGTAGGTGCATGAATGAGTTTACGTTTTTTTACAGATGAACAGGTCAAGCGGCTAAAAGAGAATCCCAACATCAAGCACGTATCTAACAAAGGGATGACCTATACAGATGACATTAAAGAACAATTCATCACAGAAAATGAAGCTGGTAAACTGCCAAGAGAAATCTTTGAAGAAGCCGGGCTCGATATCGAAGTCATCGGAATGGATCGCGTAAAGTCTTCGGCTAAGAGATGGCGTGATCAAAGTAAAAGGCTAGAAGGGCTAACCGATACCAGAAAAGCTAAGTCAGGTAGACCAAGAACGAAAGAACTTACAAAAGATGAAATCATCGAAAGACAGAAAGCAGAGATTGAATATTTGAAACAAGAGCGTGCGTTCTTGCTGGAACTAAAACGGTTAGAAAGGTTGGCGGACCAAAAGGAGAAATCAAGCCGAAAGACAAATACGGAATCATCGAGAGCATCATCGATCAAAAAGAAAACAGGTTGATGCTCAGCTATATGTTAGCGTTGGCTGTTGTATCAAAGAGTTAGGAATTGAACAGTCGATGTCAAGAAGAGGAAACTGCTGGGACAACGCACACATAGAGTCATTCTTTGGACACATGAAAGACGAAATCAATTACTTTGATTGAAAGACAATTAGCGAAGTCGTCAAAGCGATAGATGATTATATGGATTACTACAATAACTATCGGTCTCAGTGAAATTTAAAACAGATGAGTCCCAAGGCATATGGCGATATGTTACGAAACAAAAACAATAAAAAAGATGGTCGCTCTTGAAAGAACAACCATCTCTTACTATCAAATTAAATTAATAAGGTCTTTTTACTTAGCCCTTGACATAGGGCATACAATATTTTAGTGAGCCTTTTCTTTTTGCATAATTTAAGATAAGACCTAAAGGGTGCTTTAGTATTCATTTTTGCTAGAAGGACGGCATCGATTGAATGATTATTAATAAATTACTGTTTTACTTCAATCTGAATAAGCGTGGTGATGATTAACAGTGATAAAAGAGTATGACATGTCTAATTTAGTGTACATACAACATGCAGTTTTAATTGTAAAAACCCAGTTTGATATTAAACTGGGCAACTATATACATCGATTTTTTTAGTTTTTATAATCCTTTCACTGACTCATATAGCGGGTCTTTTAAAGAGTTAGTTATTAGCAGGATGTTCATCATGTGCAAATATACGATTAGTCTCTCAAACGATTTATTTTAATGTGAAATTAAGCATCCAAATGTGCTTTTCAAAACTAGAGAGTGTACTGATGATCAGATCAGCTGTCACTTCATCTTCAAGATCTTGAGCAATCTTTAAAGTTTCTTTAAGTTCTAATGCAATGAGTTTGAAATCATCTAAAATGTGTTTAACCATTTCTTCAGGTTTTTCAGTACCGCTTGCTTCCTTGAGGGAAGTAATTGCTAAATAGCCTTTAAGATTAGAAACTGGATAACCACCAATCATTAATAATCTTTCTGCAAATGCATCATAAAGTTCGTTAGCTTCATCATAAAATTCTTCAAATTTCGCATGTAATTGATAAAACTGTGGGCCTGTGACGTACCAGTGGAAGTGGTGCAATTTGGTGAATAAAACACTAAAGTTTGCAACCTGTTTGTTTAAAGCATTATAAAGTTTTTCCATGTAATTCACTCCTTTTCTTTTTACACTTCTATTTTAGCATATTTATAACTTTTTTTCATAAAAGACGCTTTTTAAATCAATGAATATGGTGATATTCACACAATTCTGTGGCATTATTTACCATTTTATGGTAACATGTTTTAACGGGTGATAACATGTTTGATCGTTTATCAATAATGGAAAAACGTTATGTAGAAATTCAAGACATACTGGCATCAGGTACACTTGATGTCAAAGAAATGACAAAACTTTTAAAGGAATCGAGTACATTAGAAGATGCTGTTGAAGTTTATCGTTTCTATAAAACAAAGGAAGAGGAACTCTCTGATTTGGAGTCTCTTTTAGAATTAGAAACAGATGATGATTTAATCGAGATGGCTAAGCACGAAGTTCAAGAATTAAAACATTTATTAGAAGAAACCGAAGAGAAGTTAAAAATTCTTTTACTGCCTAAAGATCCTAACGATGACAAAAACGTTATTGTTGAAATCAAAGGAGCTGCCGGTGGCGATGAAGGTAACATTTTCGCAGGCGATCTTTTTAGAATGTACTCACGTTATGCTGAAACCAAAGGATGGAAGATTGAAATTCTTTCAGCATCTGAAGGTGCGATGGGTGGATTTACATCCATTGAATTTATGGTTTCAGGTAAACTCGTTTATTCACTGCTTAAATATGAATCAGGTGTTCATCGTGTTCAACGCGTTCCAGAGACAGAATCAATGGGAAGAGTTCACACATCAACAGCAACTGTTTTAGTTATGCCTGAAGCAGAAGAACTTGAAGTCGATGTTAAATGGGAAGATATTCGTTTTGATACGTTTAACTCATCTGGTCCAGGTGGACAATCGGTTAATACAACAAAATCTGCTGTTCGTTTAACTCACTTACCAACAGGTATGGTTGTTGACTGTCAAGAAGGTAAGAGCCAACACGAAAATCGTGATAAAGCGTTGCGTTTATTAAAAGCACGTATCTATGATAAGTTCTTACAAGAACAATTAGAAAAAGAAGGTGCTGAACGTAAAGCCTTAGTTGGTCGTGGCGATCGCAGTGAAAAGATTAGAACCTATAATTACCCACAAAATCGTGTATCAGATCATAGAATTGGCTTAACGCTTCAACGTTTAGATGTCATTATGGAAGGGCGAATTGACCTCATTATTGAACCACTCATCAATGAGTTTCAAAAACGTCAACTCATGGGTGAAACCAAGTGACCTTAGAAGCTTTGCTCAAAGTAGCTTATAAAAAAGTTAATGAACATGCCGGTGAAGAAGAAGCTGCGAAGCTTCTTTTAATGGAACTTTCAGGTTATGATCCCCACCAATTTTATATGGCGATGAAAGATGAAGTCAATGATGACTTAAAGCACACTTTTTTAGATAAGCTTGATCAATATTTGATCAATCATATACCTGTTCAACATTTAATTGGACACAGTTACTTTTTTGGACATACATTTACGGTAAATGAACATGTCTTGATTCCAAGACCAGAAACAGAACAACTTGTTGAACATGTCTTATACTATATTGATACCTACTTCGATCAAGAATCAATCAAACTATTAGATCTTGGTACAGGATCAGGTTGTATCGGCTTGACTTTAGCAAAAGAAGAACCCAAATGTGATGTTACAGCATCTGATATTAGTAGTGATGCATTAGCTGTAGCCAAAATTAATAGAGAAAACTTAGATGTGTCAGCAGAGCTCATTCAAAGTGATTTATTTCAACAAATTTCTGGCTCATTTGATATCATCGTCTCCAACCCTCCCTATATTCCAGATAGTGAAGTTGTGGAAGATATCGTCAAAGAAGAACCATCGGTTGCGCTCTATGGTGGTTCACTAGGTGTTGATTTTTATGAACGTATTTTAAAAGAAGCTAGCACCTATTTAAAACCTAAAGCACTCATCGCATTTGAACACGGTTATCAACAAAAAGAACTCATTTACAGGTTTGCACGAAAGCATTATCCAGATGCTATGATCATTCAAATGAAGGACTTAGCTGGTAAAGATCGTTTTACATTTATCGGTCTTGGTGGTGTTTTGGACCAAGAAAAATAGAAGAACATCATTTATGATAGTTTTTGGTCAGAAAGAACGTTTTCTGACTTTTTTTTCTGATTTTTTCACAAAATGATATATAATAGGAAAGGTTAGAAAAGAGGAACATGCATGAACATCAGAAATATTGCTATTATCGCTCACGTCGATCATGGTAAAACAACATTAGTCGATCAATTACTCAAACAAAGTGAAACATATGATCTACATCAAAATTTAAATGAACGCGCCATGGATTCAAACGACATCGAACGTGAACGTGGCATTACAATACTTGCTAAAAATACAGCAATCATCTATCAAGATACACGCATTAACATCCTTGATACACCAGGTCATGCTGACTTTGGTGGTGAAGTGGAACGCATCATGTACATGGTTGATGGTGTTTTACTCTTAGTTGATGCTTATGAAGGCGTTATGCCTCAAACACGCTTTGTGTTGAAAAAAGCACTTGAAGCACATCTTATGCCGATTGTTGTCATTAACAAAATTGACCGTAAGTTTGCTGATGTACAGCGTACAGTTAATGAAGTCTATGACTTATTTATTGATTTAGGAGCTGATGATCATCAACTTAACTTTCCTGTTGTCTACGCATCAGGTCTACAAGGATTAGCTAATTATGTGCCCGTTTTAGATCCAGCTTTACGTATGGATCCTATTTTAGATACAATCTTAAAAGAAATTCCACAACCCAAAACTGATTATAAAAAACCACTACAATTTCAACCTGCATTAATTGATTATAATGATTATGTAGGTCGTATGGGTATTGGTAAAATCTATCAAGGAACACTTCGTGTGGGTGATACGGTATCCTGTATTCGCGTTGATCAAAGTATTGTTCAATTCCGTATTCAAAAGATTTTACAGAGTTTAGGTATTGAGAAAAATGAAGTTGATGAAGCTTATGCAGGTGACATCGTTTCGATTGCTGGTTTACCTGATATTCACGTTGGTGAAACCATCACCTCTGTGGGAGATGAAGTCGCATTACCCCTGCTTCATATTGATGAACCTACCGTTCAGATGACATTTTTAACGAACACATCACCTTTTGCAGGTAAAGAAGGTCGTTTTGTTACAGCATCTAAATTGGATGATCGTTTATTTAAAGAAACCCAAAAAGACGTATCACTTCGTGTTGAACGCATTCAAACAAGCGAAGCCTGGACTGTATCGGGACGTGGAGAACTTCATTTAGGTATTCTGATTGAAAATATGCGTCGTGAAGGGTTTGAATTCCAAGTTTCAAGACCACGCGTTATCGTTAAAATGATTGACGGTGTTAAACATGAACCTTATGAAGATGTCCAAATTGACTGTCCATCAGCTTACATGGGTACCATCATGGAAATGTTAGGTGACCGTAAAGGTGATCTTCTCAAAATGAGTACACATGGTGATTACTCACGTATTCACTATGTCATGCCTTCACGTGGACTCATCGGTTTCATGACACAATTTTTAACAGCAACTAAAGGTTATGGTATTCTATCACACGTTTACCTCGAGTATCGTCCCATGATTAGTGATACCGTAGGTAATCGTCGTACCGGTGCACTTATCTCCATGAATCAAGGGATGACAACAGCTTATGCTATTGGACGTTTAGAAGATCGTGGATCGATGTTTCTAGAACCACGTGTCTCTGTTTATGAAGGTATGATTGTTGGTGAATCCAACAAAGATACCGATCTTGTTGTCAATGTCACCATGGAAAAGCAGTTGACCAACATGCGAAGTGCATCTAAAGATTCAACCGTTGTCCTCAAGACACCAAGACTTATGACATTAGAAGCGTGTTTAGCTTTTATCAACGATGATGAACTCATCGAAATAACACCTTATTCCATTCGTTTAAGAAAAGCCATTTTAAGAGCGAATGAAAGAAAGAAAGCATATTATAACGAGACCCGGGAAGACTAGGTCTCGTTTTTGTGAATTTATAGTATTTTACTATAAAGGATTTCGAATTATGATATAATAACTAATAGGTCAAGGAAAGGAAGATGTCTATGCGAATTGCTATAGGAAGTGATCATGGTGGGTATGAACTCAAAGAAAAAATTAAATCTTATTTACGTTCATCAGATCATGATGTCGTCGATTTTGGTACCGATTCATTAGATTCGGTGGATTATCCCGACTACGGCAAACGTGTAGGAGAGGCAATCGTATCAGGCGGCTATGATTTTGGTATCGTGCTGTGTGGTACGGGTATTGGTATCAGTATTGCTGCTAATAAAGTCAAAGGTGTTAGAGCTGCTTTAGTCTATGATGAAGTAACAGGTCGTCTTGCTAAAGAACACAATAACGCTAATATCATTGCTTTAGGTGGTAGAACGACAACGTATGAAAAAGCAGTTGCCATACTTAATGCTTTCATGTCATCTTCGTATGAACCTAGACACCAAAAACGTCTGGATAAAATCAAAGATATAGAGGAGAGCTTAAACGATGAGTAAAGTTGTTATTCTGAATCACCCTTTGATCAACCATAAAATGGCAAAGATCAGAGATAAAAGAACAGGAACCAAAGAGTTTAGAGAAAGCGTATCTGAAGTTGGTGGATTAATCACTTACGAAATTACGCGTGATTTATCAACCCGTCCCGTAACCATTGAAACACCGATTTGTGAAACACAAGCTTACGAGCTTGATAAGCAAGTTGTGATCGTTCCGATCTTAAGAGCAGGACTTGGTATGGTTGAAGGTATTCATAATATGATACCAACAGCTAAAATTGGTCATATTGGTCTTTTCCGTGATGAAGAAACACTACAACCTCAAGTTTATTATCAAAAATTTCCTAAAGAAATTATTGATGGCGTCGTCTTAGTCGTCGACCCCATGTTAGCTACCGCAGGTTCTGCCTGCAAGGCGATTGATATTTTAAAAGAAAAAGGAGCAACCGATATACGCTATGTTGGTTTAGTAGGTTGTCCTGAAGGTGTCGCACGTTTACAAAAAGAACATCCTGATGTAGCTATTTATTTAGCAGCAATGGATTCACATCTAAATGAAGTAGGCTATATTGTCCCAGGCCTTGGAGATTGCGGGGATCGATTATTTGGAACGAAATAAGTTACAAAGATCAAGACGGCTATTTATGAACTACATGATGGTGATGCAGTTTATTTTCTCAGCTATCACCTTAGCCTTAATCGGCTATTATGTAGGAGGTCGCATCAATCCTGATGGAGATCTCAACCTCATCTTAACCGGTGTTGGTCTTGGATTAGGCGTCATCATTGGGTTTATTACCCTAATTAAAATGATTCAAAGTGAGGAACGTTATGAAAGAAGTATACGTCATTAGCATCATTGGTTTTATTTACTCTGTCATACTAGCTCTTGTGACGTATCTTTTTTTCCGTGATTATACGTTATGGGCGATCTTAGGATCAGCAACAGCACTTTTTAATCACAGTATTATGATTCAAGTCACAACTAAAAGTAAGTTTTCAACACAACGCTACGTCTTTCATTTGATGCAGCGGTTTGTCTTCTATTTGATCTTAATTGCTTTCGTTTATTTTGAAACAAAAGATCTACCAGGAAATACCATGATTTATAGTTATGTCTTTATGCTTCTAGGAATTTTCTCAATCAAATTTGGCATCTTTATCTATCATATGCCTTTCATTAAAAAACCAGTAGAAGAGAAGAAGGAGGAAGAACATGGCAGTGATTCTTGATTATTTAAAGAGTCTTCCCGTTTATTTTCTAACATCACTCGGCATCATGTTTGCCCTCGGATTATTTGCAGTGATCATGGGAAGACGCATCAGCAAACTTGATGTTAATGGTAAACCCAATCGATTTGAAACGCTTGTTATATCTGGAATTTCAGGGTTTAACGGATTTGTTAAAGCATACGTAGGTAAACACTGGCGTTATGTGACACCTTTCGCATTAACGATGGCGATGTATGTCTTTATATCTAACATATCAGGTCTTATTGCATTAGATGCACCAACGAAATATACTGCTATTACGGTTTCCATGTCGTTAGTGTCATTTTATGTGGTTCAGACTACAGGTATTGTCAGCCAAGGATGGCGACATTTCCTTGGTATCTTTAAACCACTTGCACCCATGGCACCACTCAACGTGGTTTCAGATGTTGTACCCATTGTTTCGATGGCATTGCGTCTATTTGGCAATATCGCAAGTGGTGCACTCCTCTTAACATT
The DNA here is from genome assembly GCA_964514865.1 of uncultured Mariniplasma sp. Lineage (GTDB taxonomy): Bacteria > Bacillota_I > Bacilli_A > Acholeplasmatales > Acholeplasmataceae > Peloplasma. The sequence goes on from CAZETB010000022.1 coordinate 11,605, forward strand.
GATTTACCGTTTGACAGGTTGGTTGTCACTCATTGTTGCACCACCTCTGCATTTGGTGTTTGATATTGGATTCGGTTTAATTCAAACACTCGTTATCGTTTTACTCACGATTATCTTCGCGTCTATGAAGTGTGACGAAGCTGATCTTGATATTATAGATTAAATAAAATCATTAAGATAAAAAAGGAGAAATAAACATGTTACAAACACTATTTGATTTTATGGTTCGCATCTTGGACGTTGTTCCTAATGAATTTTACCGCAGTGGTTTAGCTTACATCGGTGCAGGTATCGCCGTATTTACAGGTTTCGGTACTGCTATTGGTCAAGGTATTGCTGCATCTAAAGGTGTTGAAGCTGTTGGTAGACAACCAGAAGCATCAGGTAAAATTACAGTTACCATGTTGATTGGTCAAGCTGTTGCAGAAACAACTGGTATTTACGGTTTAATCATTGCGTTCATCTTAATTTCAAAATAATAAAAGGATTTGATGCTAGTGAACATAGACGAAATATTTCAAGAGGCTGCTCAATCGGTTATCGATGGTCTTTATTCGATTATGAATCGACCCGATATCGTATTATTGAATATCCTCGCGTTCATTGTTCTACTCTTGGTTATTAAGAAGTTTTTTTGGCAAAAGATCACAGCATTTGTTGACGCAAGACAAAAAGCGATGACAGAAGCTATGGATAACGCGAAAACAGAACGTGAGCGTGCCATGGAAATTCAAGCGAAAGCTACCCAAGATTATGAACAAATGAAAGAAGAAACCAGACAATTAAAAGAAAAATTAACCCAAGAAGCTTATAAACAACAAGAAGAACTTGTTGAAGCAGCCAAAGAAGAAGCGAAAAGACGTCTTGAACAAGCAGAAAAAGATATCGCTTTTGAAATTGAACAAGCCAATGATGAGATTAAACAATCCATTAAAACCATTGCGTTTGCTGCTGCTGAAAAAATTGTTAAGCGTGAAATCGATGCATCTGTTCATGAAGATATCATCGAAGAAATCATACGGGAGAATGAGAAATAATGCGCACATCTAATCATGCAAAGGCGCTTTTTAGTCTTGCAAAGGAACAAAACAAAATTGATAAACTCCATTATGAGTTTGAATCCTTTAAGGATGAAATCGAAAACCAGAGTACATGGATCGTCATGATGGACTCCCCAATGGTTCCTTTATCCGAAAAGGTTAAAAAGATTGATGAGCTAGCGTATGATGTGCTCTTTTTATCGTTTCTCAAAACACTGGCTGAAAAAAGTCAAATGTCGAATTTACCTGAAATCTACGCACAGTGGACAAAACTGGTTCGTTCATATTTGAAAATAGCACATGTCAATGTCATTTCAGCTCATAAATTAACCAAAGAAATGGAAATGAAAGTTTTAAAAGCTGTTCAACCTACATTTCCAAATCACGAAGTATCTCTTCATTTGCATGTTGATAAAACATTGATTGGTGGCTTACTCATTATTTATCAAGGACAAGCCCTCGATCGTACCATAGCAAGAGAACTTGAAGAACTCTATCAAATGATATAAGGCGGTGAATGACATGTCAAAAATAAAAGTAACAGAAATGACTGAAATCATAAAAAAACAGATTGAGTCATATGAGAAAGATGTCAAATTAGAAAATATTGGAAAAGTCCTTTCCGTAGGTGATGGTATTGCGATCGTTTATGGTCTTCAACAAGCCATGATGGGTGAACTCTTGGAGTTTCCTCATGATGTCAAGGGACTTGTCTTTAACTTAGAAGAACACAGTGTTGGTGTTATTCTACTTGGACGTAGTGAACTTATTAAAGAAGGCGATACCGTTAAAACAACGAAACGCATCTTTGAAGTTCCTGTCGGAGAAGAATTATTAGGACGTGTAGTTAATCCATTAGGAGAACCACTTGATGCACGTGGTCCTATTGATGCTAAAACATTTTTACCTGTTGAAAGAAAAGCTCAAGGCGTTATGCAACGTGGTTCGATTAATGCATCCATGGAAACAGGGATTAAAGTGATCGATGCCTTAGTTCCGATTGGACGTGGACAAAGAGAACTCATTATCGGTGATAGACAAACCGGTAAAACAACGCTTGCTGTCGATACAATCTTAAACCAAAAAGGTAAAAATACGATCTGTATTTATGTTGCTATTGGACAAAAGGAATCATCTGTAACATCACTTGTCCAACTCTTTAACCAACATCAAGCAATGGATTATACCATCGTTGTATCAGCGGGTGCCTCTAAAGAAGGTACACTCCTTTATCTTGCACCATTTGCAGGTGTCACCATGGGTGAATACTTTATGGAACAAGGTAAAGATGTGTTAATCGTCTATGATGATTTATCAAAACACGCGGTCGCATACCGTGAATTATCACTTCTATTACGTCGTCCACCAGGACGTGAAGCATATCCTGGGGATGTCTTCTATCTCCATTCAAGATTACTAGAAAGATCGGCTCGCCTCAATGATAAATTAGGTGGTGGTTCCATCACTGCACTTCCTATTATTGAAACCAAAGCAGGCGATATTTCAGCCTACATTTCAACCAACGTTATTTCGATTACCGATGGACAAATCTTCTTAGAAGCTGAACTTTTCTATTCTGGTATTCGTCCTGCGATCAATGCCGGTTTATCCGTTTCACGTGTTGGCGGTGCCGCACAGTGGAAAGGGATGAAGAAGGTTGCTGGTACATTACGTATTAACTTAGCTAACTATCGTGAACTTGAATCATTTGCTCAATTCGGATCTGATTTAGACCCAAGTGCTAAAAAACGTCTTGAACGTGGTAGAAAGACCGTTGAACTCCTTAAACAAGATGTTCATGAGCTCGTTCAAATGCCAACACAGATCGTTACCATTTATGCACTATCTGAAGGTTTAATGGATGACTTATCGATTGATCAGGTTAAGACACTTGAATCAGAAATCAGTCAAGGCTTAAAAATGAACACGCTAGGTCAAAAGATCCAGAAGCATTTAATTGAAACAAAAACACTTCCTGAAAAGAAAGATCTTGATACCTTTATTATGAATTTAAAGAGGGTTATCTAATGGGATTAAAGGATATTAAGCTTCGGATGAATGCTGTCAAAAAGACATCATCCATTACCCAAGCGATGCATAATATTGCCCTATCCAAAATTAAAAAAGCAACCGAATTATCTCATCGTTCGCATGATTTTGTATCAAAGATAGAAGAGATATTAGCCTATGCAGGACATTCACTTGATGAGAAACACCGCATGATGAAAGAAGTTGAAGGACCTAAAAAGCTGTTCGTTCTGATCACATCAGATCGTGGGCTTTGTGGATCCTATCATAATAACCTGTTTAAAGCCTTTTTAGACGATATTAGGGATTTAGACAAGTCTTCATTTCAAGTGGTTGTATTAGGCAAAAAAGGGTATTATTTCGCTTCTAAAAGAAAGCTCCCGATGGTTAATAAAGACATTATCTTTAACCGTGATGATGTAACGACGATGTCATTTCGTTCGTATGCAAAAATCATTAAAGATGTGTTTATGAATAAAGATGTTGATGAAGTAGTTCTCTATCATAGCCACTACATCAATACAGCTTCTCAAGAAGTTAAAAAACAAACCATTTTACCAGTGATTTATGAAAAGCCTGATCGCGCTAAAGCAGGATATATTTATGATATTCCAGCTGCTGAAGTGATTGATCAAGCGATGGAAATTTATATTGAATCACGCATTTTCGCAGCACTTACTGATGCTAAACTCTCTGAGCATGCATCACGTATGGTAGCTATGAAAAATGCGACTGATAATGCAAATGATATTGTTGACAGATTGCACACCATGTACCACCGTGCACGTCAACAGGAAATCACATCAGAACTGATTGACGTTGTCAATGGTTCAAATGTTTAGGAGGATGAATCATGCAAGGAAAAATTACACAGGTGATCGGTCCTGTCGTCGACGTTTACTTTGAAAATCAGTTACCAGCCATCTATGATGCACTCATTGTGATGAATGGTGATAAGAAAGTTACGCTTGAAGTAGCTTTACACATGGGTGATAATATCTGTCGTACGATTGCTTTGGAACCAACCGAAGGGTTAAAAAGAGATTTAGTTGTTGAAGCGACTGGGTCTCCCGTACAAGTCCCCGTTGGTAAAGCCGTATTAGGCCGTATTTTTAATGTACTCGGTGAACCGATTGACGATGGTAAACCCATTGATGACGCACCTAAAATGAGTATTCATCGTCCCGCACCTCCATTTCATGAATTATCAGCAGAAGTTGAAATTCTTGAAACTGGGATCAAAGTCATTGACTTATTAGCACCTTATATCAAAGGTGGAAAGATTGGCTTATTCGGTGGTGCCGGTGTCGGCAAGACCGTTTTAATTCAAGAACTCATTCATAACGTCGCACAAGAAAGACAGGGTATTTCTGTTTTTGCTGGTGTTGGTGAACGTACCAGAGAAGGTTATGAATTATTCCAAGAAATGACAGAATCAGGCGTTATTGATAAAACAGCACTTGTTTTTGGACAGATGAATGAAGCACCAGGTGCTAGAATGAGAGTCGGGTTAACTGGGTTAACTATGGCAGAACATTTTAGAGATACAGAAAAGACAGATGTGTTACTCTTTATTGATAATATTTTCCGTTTTATTCAAGCGGGTAGTGAAGTATCGGCGCTTCTAGGTAGAATGCCTTCAGCGGTTGGTTATCAACCAACGCTTGCGACTGAAATGGGTCGTCTACAAGAAAGAATTACATCAACCAAACATGGTTCGATCACTTCGATTCAGGCGATTTATGTACCAGCTGACGACTATACAGACCCAGCACCATCCACCGTGTTCTCACATTTGGATGCAACCACCAACCTTTCAAGAAAATTAACTGAAATTGGTATTTATCCAGCGGTTGACCCACTCGCTTCAACATCACGTGCACTTGCTCCTCACATCGTGGGTAAAGAACATTATGAAGTGGCTCGTACCGTACAAAAAATGATTCAACGCTATCATGAACTATTAGATATTATTGCTATCTTAGGTATGGATGAATTGACTGATGAAGATAAACTCATCGTGCATCGCGCAAGACGTTTACAGACTTTCTTATCACAAAATACCCACGTGGCCGAACAGTTCACAGGTGTTCCAGGATCATTTGTTCCACTGAAAGAAACAATTCGTGGCTTTAAAGAAATCATTGAAGGAAAACATGACAATCTTCCTGAAGATGCATTCATGATGGTTGGTACCATCGATGATGCGATTGAGAAGGCGAAAAACTTATGATGTTCCATGTGCTGACGCAACAGGGTAAAACGATCACAGATGAGATCGATTTCGCTGTCATCAAAAGCCAAGATGGTGAAGTCGGTATCTTAGATAATCATATTCCAATCGTCATTTCAGTGAAACACGGTCACGTAAAACTTGAACGTGGTAAAGATGTAACATTTGTTGTTTTAGAACAAGCTTTAGTTGAGTTTAGAGATAATCAATTATCGATACTTGCACTTGAAGCTCAAATTGGAAAGACACTTGAACAAGCACATCATGCGTTCGATATGATGAAAAAAGAAAAGTTGGAATTAACGAAAAAAGAAAATGTTGATTTCTTCCAATTAGAAAAAGAATTAAAGGAAAATATCAAGAAGAGTAAGGCAGGTCAACTCTAGGAGGTTTAACTATGGATGAACTGATTTATTTTGTATCATTGATTGTTTTCTTTGCGATATGTTTGAGGGTACTTGGTGCACTACATATCGAAAATAAATTTGAAAAATTTAAGATATGGGAAATAAAAGCAGCCTATTTTTTAGGAGCTTTAGTGATGGCTCACCTGTTGGCAGAAATCATGGTGAAACTATCAGAACTTTTGTTAGGATATTTGAATTAGCATAGGTCATGCCTATGCTTTTTGATAGGTGGAAGATGAAAAAACTGATGATATTTGTCTTAACTTTAATCGTGTTGTTATCAGCTTCAGCATGTGAAGCTTTTTTACAGTATGATGATGAGATTAATGCGATGAAAGATGATGTGTTAGATCTAATTCCTGATCAAATTAATGCAGACTTTAATCTTGATATTGACGACTCCTATGATATTACCTTCATCTTAGATGACCAAGAGATGAAAGGAGAATTCAGCTACCAATCACCTTTTTATGATATGACAAAAACACTAAAGATCAAAGTAGAGCGTGGTCGTTCATCAATCATTTTTGAAAAAGAAGTTATGTTGGTTGCTATTGATTCAGGTTTAAATCAAACCAAGATTTATCTCAACATGAATGAAAGCATCGATATGATTAATAAAGAGACTTACTTAAGAACGAATATACGTGTGGAAACCATGAAGAATGGTGAAATGGTTGTTGATCATCAAACACCAGATACACAAATCAGAGGAAGAGGTAATTCCACATGGTGGGTTTATCCTAAGAAACCTTATCGTTTAAGATTTGATAAGAATACATCCATTTTAGGCATGAAAGAAGCTAAAAACTATGTTTTATTAGCAGAATATGCCGATAAATCATTGATAAGAAATGCTATCACACATAAAATGGCGACTTTATTTTCAGAGATTAATTATCATTTAGACATCCGTTTTGTTGAACTATATATCAATGATGATTATCAAGGTGTCTATTTGCTGACTGAACAGGTTGAAAATCATCCTAATCGGTTAGGGTTATTATCAGAACCAGGTGTCCTTGACACAAACTATCTGTTTGAACTGGATATGCGTTTTTATGAACAACAAGAAGTTGAGGGTTTTGATTGGTTTTTAGTCGATCGTCACGCTTATCAGATTAAAGATCCAGATCCTGATGATGAATTATATATAGAAGATCACGCAACCTTCCTCAAGGAAGCCATGATTGAACTCGAAACTGCATTGGTCAATCAAGAAGGGTATGAGGATTTGTTGGATATACCAAATGCTGTTGATTACTTTTTAATTCATGAGATTGCTAAAAATGTGGATGTCGGTTGGAGTTCAGTCTTTATGATTAAGTATCAATCGGGTCCAATTGCATACGGTCCTTTATGGGATTTTGATTTCGCATATGGTAATGCAGATTATATCGATTATGGACCAGAAAACTGGTATGGAATGCGTGAATGGAAAAATAGAATGTTTATTCTGCTTATGCAAATACCAAATTTTAGAACGCTATTTAAAGAACGTTTTGCGTATTATTATGATGAGATATTATCCATGATGAGTGGAATGATACCTGTATTAGGTGAATCTCTAGAAGATATGGCCGAAAGAAATTTTGAGAAGTGGCCCATCTTATCAACTTATGTGTGGCCTAATCCATGGGAAGTTGTCAATAGACAAACCTATGATTTACAAGTGGATTATGTGCATACTTATCTGATTATGCGCAGCAATTGGATGGATCGAAGTCTTGATGGTTCTTCTTATCTTTATGGTTATTTTGAAAATTAAAAAAAACTATGCATCAACATAGCATAGTCTAGGTTCCATTTCTTTGATATCAATTAAGAGATGCTTGATATCAGTTAAATCTTCTTGACCTTGTTTAAGTGCAAGATCATAACTAACAATGTCAGTATAGGTCTTATCTAAGATATCTGCTTTATCAATAAGATAGCGATCAATTTCTGAAGTAACATGATATGAGAATGTTATTCGATATGTTTTTAAGTAGATTTTCTCATAGAACTGTCCGATTTTCATCGCATCAGCAGCTGCTTTTGTATAGGCTCTCACTAAACCACCGGAACCTAATTTAATGCCGCCAAAATATCTCACGACAACACATAATATATCTGTCACATCATGATGTTTCAAAACTTCAAGTATAGGGATACCTGCGGTGCGAGATGGTTCACCATCATCTGATGCTTGTTGCTGTTCCTGGTGATTTCCAAAAAGTGAGGCATAACAATAATGATTAGCTTTGGGATAGGTCAGCCTAGCATCTTCTAATGATGTTTCAAGATCATCTAAAGAATGCAATGGATATAAAATCGCGATGAATTGCGACTTGTTAACTTCATAGACAATGTGTGTTTTTTCCTTTAAATAACGCATGTTCATCACCATAAGTAGTATATCATATTTACAGTTATTTCATTTTGTGATAGCATAGAAATGCGTATGAAAATAGAAAGAATGTGATCATCATGAAAGATAAGAAACATGTAACAACCATCGAAAATAGATGGGATATTTTGTATGCGGAATACCCAGAAGTCTATGATGCATTCATTTCTGTTGAACGAAAACCAGATGTGATGGACGTATTTAAAACACATTTTCAACTTGAAGATAAGCATATGTTAGATATCGGTTCTGGTTCAGGTGACTCAACTTTTCAATTAGCTAAATTATGTCGTCATGTGACTGGTATTGAAATAGAAGATGCTATGAGGGAAATTGCCGATCAAAAATTACAACAACTTGGGTTAAACAATGTTGATTTTATCAAAGGAACAGCAACCGATTTACCTTTTGATCATTCTCTTTTTGATGGCACGATTGCAATGACATTACCCCTTTTTATACCAGATGAAATCAAAGCTTACATTAAAGAAGCTATCCGGGTTACCAAAGATCAAGGGTATGTCATCAATTTGGGAATCGCCCCCAAGTGCTATGGTGGAAATCTAGCTTCAGTCATCCTTGGTGAGTCTCAAATCACCGAAGAAGATACTGAAGGTGTGACACATGATATTCTAGTCAACACTTTCGGTTTCGAGTATTTCGATTATGAAGCTATTCAAAATTATGACTCCGTTGACCACATGGTCAGAACATATGGTTTTATTTTTGGTCAAAAGGCTATTGATTATATTATCAAACATCAATTAAGTTCTGTGATATGGACGTATCGTGTCCATTATAAACGCATATTAAAAACACATTTAGGAGAAACATTATGAAACGTGCCATCGTTGACACGTCAACTGGGGGATTAGATTATTACCCATTTGAACATCATGTCCACATTTTAAGAATCAAAATATTTTTAGATGAAAAGGGATTTTTAGATGGATCGGAACTCAAAGCGGATGAGTTTTATCGCTTGATGAGAGAACATCCTGATATGGTTCCAAAGACATCACAACCCTCCGTAGGAGAAGTCATTTCCTTTTTTGAACATCTTTATGCTCAAGGCTATCAAGAATTCTTTGTTGTTACCATTGCATCCGTTTTATCAGGCACACATAACGCGATAACGCTTGCTGCTGAAGAGCTCAAAGATAAAATGAACATTAGAATCTTTGACTCTAAGACGGTTTGTTTCTCAGAAGGACTCTTTGCTCTTGAAGCTGATAAAATGCTTCAGATGGGGAAATCATTCGATGAGATTGAAGAAAAACTAAGTGACATGCGAAAGAAAAACACGATTTTCTTTGCAGTTGATTCATTAACACAACTTGTTTTAAATGGACGCTTATCAGGTGCACAAGCGTTTATGGGGAAACTGTTAAAGATTAAACCAATCTTGCAAGTTCAAGAATCAGGTCACATCGTATCGATTGAAAAGATTAGAAACATTAAGAACGCTTTATCATCGATTACCAGTAAGGTTCAAGCATATGCCAACGGTAGAGCTTTTGATGCCTATATCTTATATACAGGGAATCCTAGATTAAGAGATTTCTTTGTTGAAACATTGAAGGAAGAACTAGGCCTCGAAAACTTATATGAAGCACCCTCAACACCTGTTGTAGGCGCTCATATTGGGCCAGATGTTATCGGTGTTGGTATTTTCATCAAAGATTAATAAAGGTCGTTAGACCTTTTTTCTTTCATAAGATAATAAAACTAAATCTTTTTCATGTTGAACATTGGTTAAATTGAATCTTTTCTGATGTGTTGAGAACAACTTCGTGCCTTCGCCAAGAAGATGGGGAGTTATAGCGATGATCATCTCATCAATTAAGTCATCATCTAAGCATGATTGAACTAATCGACCACCACCGATAAGCCAGATGTCTTTTCCCACTTCACTTTTTAGATGTGACACGATTTTTTTGGGGTTTTCATCTGTCATGATGCCTTCTTCGATCAATTGAGGTTTTGATGAAAAAATAATTGTTTTAAGATCTTGATATGGCCAAGCACTATGCGCTTTAATCCAATCATAAGTTTTTCTTCCTAAAAGAATGGTATCAATCTGATTCATTAAAGCTTCATAAGAAGTATGAACGAGACTAAGTGAATCAAAATCATTTAAAAAGGATAAATCATCATCCTTACCTGCTATATAGCCATCTAATGACATGGCGATGTATAAAACTACTTTTCTCAAGTTGATCACCTCGCTCTCATCCTATCATGTTCATCTGATATTCTCAATCGAAACGCCATCGCATCTTCACATCAATCATGGTATAATATTTACGGTGAAAAAAATGAGTACAATTAATCGAGCATTAAAAGTTATAAACATATTAAAACAAAATGGTTATGAAGGATATATCGTGGGTGGCGCTGTGAGAGACCATCTTTTAGGCGTTCCTACAACCGACATCGATATCACAACCAATGCAAAACCTTATCAAGTAGCAAAAATGTTTAAGACTATTCCAACAGGCATTAAATATGGTACGGTGACCGTACAATTTGGTTCTGATAACTTTGAAGTAACAACCTATCGCGTTGATGGGGAATATCAAGATTCAAGACATCCTGAAGAGGTAAGTTTTATTGCTACGGTTGAAGATGATGTCAAACGTCGTGATTTTTCAATCAATGGCTTACTCATGAATGAACAAAGAGAAATCATTGATTATGTTGAAGGTCAAGAAGATTTAAAAAAGAAAATGATTAAAGCGATTGGTGATCCATTTGTTCGCTTTAATGAAGATGCACTACGTATGATGCGCGCATTCTATTTTCAAGCAAAACTTGGTTTTCAAATTGATAAACAAACACGTGATGCCATTACGTCATGTCGTCATAAACTATATGATGTTGCTAATGAACGTATATTAGCAGAAATCATCAAGATGTTTAAAGGACCACACTTGAAAAAAGCGATTCAATCCATCGTTACAACAAAAGTTCATGAAGTTCTTCCAGGATTAAAAGAAGGTTTCGAATTTGCTTTAACGCTTGATGATATGCCATTTGTTGATGCTTTCTTCACGATGGCTTTCACACTACATGGCAGTGTTCCTAAAGAATGGACGTTCTCAAATAAACATAGACATCGTTATGAAATGGGTAGTTATCTAGCTAATCAACCACAACCTTTTGATCCTTACACCCTCTACACCTATGGACTTGATCTCTGTTTATTAGGACATCGTGTTGCACATATGTTAGGTAAAACCAAAAACTATAAACACCAGATTGAAGAAGCATTTAAAAATCTTCCGATACAGAGTGACTTAGATCTCAAGTTAAGACCTCAAGAAATAATTGCATTAACGCAGAAAAAAGCAGGTGCTTGGGTGAAAAACATCCAAACCGATATGGTGATTAAAGTCTTACGTGGTGAACTAAAAAATGATAAAGACGAACTAGAAGCATACCTTTTAGCGCAAGTGAAGGAGTAGTTATTTATGGAACTCAATGAAAATCAAACCTATAAAATCGTCGCAAAAGTTGAATCAATCAACAGTGGAGCCCATTTCTCCAATACGACAGTTATGACAGCAGATGGTGAACATATCAACTTAAAACTTGATTTTGAACAACTCGGACAACTATCAATGGGAAAAGTCTATCAGTTTGAAGCGCTAGCTATCGTTAAATTAGAAGATGAACTTGTGTTAAAATGCACCAAGATTACCAAAGCTGAAGAAGTTTTAAACGATGAAGCGTTAGAAGAAATCCTTGAGAAGTTCTATGTCTATGCACCCATTCCTATGATGACGATTAAGCGTGGCATTGAGTCTTATATGAATAAGATCGAAAATGACATTCTTAAAAAAATCACAAAAAAGATATATAAAGATAATGAAAAGATTTTCTACCTTCATCCAGCAGCAACCAAATTTCATCATGCCTATGTTGGAGGTTTATCACATCACACCTACACCATGCTTAAATTAGTTGATCCCTTCATTCATGTTTATCCTTACTTAAATCGTGATTTACTCTACGCAGGAACGATACTCCATGATATGTCAAAGATTAACGAAATCAGTGGTGTCGATGGTGAATACACCAAAGAGGGTTTACTCTTAGGACACCTTGTGATGCAAACTGTTGACATTGATCGCGTTGCACATGAATTAGGTTTCCAAGATACAGAAGAAGTCCTGATGCTTAAGCATATGATCATCTCACACCATGGTCAATACAACTTTGGTTCACCCAAAAAACCTCAAACCGGAGAAGCCTTATTATTGTGGTTCATTGATACGATTGATTCTAAGTTTACAGTTTTAGGTGATATGTTAGAAGATACAGCAGATGGTACATTTACACAAATGATCTCTGTGATGGACAAAATGAAATTTTATAAGCATAAAGTAAAATAATAAAGGAGCTTATCGCTCCTTTTTTGTTATATTGATATAAGAAAAGCGGCTCATCGAGCCGCTTATTGCTTATAAACCTGAATTAAGAATGGTAAACCATGTACCGTAGAGGTCTTGATAGTTTGGATCAAAGACACCATCAACAGAAAGTAAGTATTCATCTAATTGACGAAGGTTGATTGCACGAATATTATCAAAACGTGCATTTCCTGTTGAAGCTACGAAGTCTACATCTTGAACTAACTTAAAGATTAATTCTCTTTGCATGTACGTGTTGTTATAACGTGTAAGAACTGGTGTTAAGTAGTTGTTGACTGCAGTTTGTACATCTGTTGGAAGTACAACGCCTTCATCACTCTTTTGTTCTTTAATGTAGTATTCGATTTGTGAAGGTGTTAATGTTTCAGAATCTTCATTGTACACATTGAGTGTTTCATCATCTGCAGAAACATATTTACCATCTTCATCGTCATCAGCGCTAAAGACTGCTGATGTTGTTTCACCCATGTTGGTTGCTAAGATGAGGTGCCAACCAAAGTCGCTCATGACTTCATCAAGTGCTTCTTCAGTAATCACTGTACCATAAAGGTCTAAGAGTGGGAACTTAGCGTCATCATCTTCAATTTCAGTTAATTGTTGATGTAATGCCATAGCTCTATTATAGAAGACAGGGTCTAAAACAGAAGAACCAGTAATAAAGTTTGATGTGTTCGTAATTTGTGAAGAGATGTTTTCAAACTTTAAATAGAAACCTAATTGACGGTATTCTGCCCATAATTGTTCGATTTGATAATCGTATGGAGGTGTAACACTGCCTCTTAAAATACGTCCGGAATTGTTAAATTCAGTAGCGATAGCTGTTAAGCCAGCAGCATGACCTGTGTAGTTACCAATACGATCATAAATGAGTTCAACAAGATCAACTAAACCAGCTTTGATTTGATCAACAGATGCTTGATCTAATTCACTTAAGTATTCAGCTGGGTTATCAGGTGTACCATCACCGTTTGCATCAAAGTAAACGAGTAAATGGCTAACTGTTATTGATTTGAAGTTATTGTATTGAAGTTCAGCTAAGTCAGCTAACTTTTCATAAATAGTATAAGCTTCTGTACCATAATGACCTTCCATGTCATCCATGTATTGTTGTCTTAATTCTGGATAAACATAGAGTTGGTTGATTGCTTCTGCATTAGTCTTAGAACCGAATGCTAAGAGTAAGAAGTTTTCTCTACCCATTGATGCTGGGAAACCAGCTGATGCGAAGTTATCAGCAGAGAATTGGCTGATGATATCTTCGAATTGGGTCTTATAAGAATCCATTTCATCTTGATCAATGGTGTAGTCTTCAGATGCAAGAAGAAGTTTATTGGATGCTAAGTCAAGTGCTAAATTGATACCATATGATTTTTCAAGTTTTGCATAGAAGTCATCAACTAAGATGTCCATACCATCGATTGATGCAATCACATCGCCTGACTTATCTTTTGTAGAACCTTCATAACCATAAGATTGTTCATAGAATGTACGTACAACTTTATCGAAGATGTTTAATTCTTTGTCTTCATAAAGTTCAGATACCTTAGTAGAAATATAAGTTGATGTTAACTTGCTGTCTAAAAGTTCAGCGAATGCTTCATCTTTCTTAGCAGTTGCTGCTGCTGTGTCAGCAAACACTTCAACATCTTCATCATCTTCACTAGCAACTAAGATGCCTTCTTCAGTATCTGAATCGTCAGCTGTCTTGTAGACAAGATAACGGAATGATCCAAATGTTTGAACGCGTGATGAGAATGGTTTTTCAGTTGTTAAATCGTTAATATCTTCCATCTGAGTTTCTGCAGTTAATGTTGTATAAACATGATTCATTAAACTTGAATTTAAATCATTTAAATCATCATAGGTGTAGGTTGATGTATAAGCAGAACCAGCTTGTGCAACAATGGATCCGTCAACAGCAATTTCAACTTTATTTGCAGGATTAAGAATGTTATAAATGTTAACAAATTCAGATTTAACTTCAGCTGCAGTTAATGCTTCATCAGGTCTACCTGTTTCACGTGTTGTGCTAATCACGTAACGTTTGTAGTAATTTTCATAGTCTGCAACAGAAATTTGTGAACGATCTTCACGATCATTTCCTAATTTTGATAATAAACCTAAATCACTTAAGATGGTTACGATATGTCCATAACCTGTAGGTGTTTCATCGTTTAAGTCAACATATCCTGGGTTACCAGCAGTGATGCGGATATCAGGAATCTTGTACCATAAACCTTTAGAGTCTGACTTAATGCTAGCTTGATATAATGCTGCATTAGCTTCATTTAAGTTGATGAAGCGAATCACAAGTGCATCAACATCGTAACGTCCTTCAAGGTTGTTCTTGTAGTAGTTAACAAGGTTTGCTTCTGTGATGTAGTTAGAATTATCTTCATCAAGAACTTCTTCTTCGAGTAATCCCTTAGCATAATATCTTTGAGTTGCTCTTAAGACATAACGTTCAAGTAGAAGTGGAATACTTGCATAACCTTCGTATTTACCAGCTAATCCTAAAATACTTGCTTTCACTGCAGCAATGTCAATGCTGTTATCCAAGAGGTATAAAGAGTCAACGAATTGTTCGATGTTACGAACAAAACGATCAGGATTCTCAGTGTAAAACTTTTCTAAGTCTTCTAAATCGGTGATTTGATGAATAGCATTATTAATGGTTTCATCCAAGAATGTATTTAAATCTTCATCACCTGCTATAATCAATGCTTCTACATCATCAACTTGATCTGCAAAGATCTTTTCATCGACCATGGATGCTAAAACTGAAGCACCTTGCATACGCAATTGATCATATAATTCCTTTTCCGTTACGGTGATGTCAC
>CAZETB010000023.1:0-25733 GCA_964514865.1 uncultured Mariniplasma sp.
AATGATACCGATGACTAAAATGAGGTGAAATCATGGCTCAAAAAGTAAAAACACCTAAAAAGGTTGAACCCAAAAAACACTACGTAGATCCCACACAAACTTGGTGGGGTAAAGCTGTTGTCTGGATCATTGTATTCGGCATGGTTGGCCTGGTAGTATTATCCTTTGTTCTTGCTATCATTGCAGGTAACGCATAAGAAAAGCGAAAGCTTTTTTTATTTTTCTAAGAGCGCTTTAGCCTGTTCAATAGCATAATGAGTGATTTTTTCATCACTTAACATGAGCGCAACACTTTCAATTCTTTCCATATCATTTAAATGATGAATGCGTGTGACCATGCGTTCATTTTCTTTTTGTTTAAAGATGCCATAATGATGTGTTGCTCTTGCTGCAACCTGTGGTAAATGGGTAATGACGATAAGTTGCATATCAGATGCTAACATCTTCATTTTTTGTGCAACTTTAGATGCAGTTTTACCACTGATTCCAATATCAATTTCATCTAAGATTAAAAGTGATAAGTGATTTGCTTTGGCATAAATTGACTTTAAAGCAAACATAAAACGAGCTCTTTCACCACCAGATGCTACTTTAGCAAGTGGTTTAACAGGCTCACCTTCATTAAGTGAAATATAAAATTCTACGGTATCTAAACCAGTTTCTAATAAAGATTGATCGTCTTGTTCAGGTTTGTCAAATTCTATCGAGAATGTTGCTTTAGCAAGATCAAGATCTTTTAATTCAGTTAACACGTCCGCAATCAGCTTTTTAGCTAATTTCTGACGTTCATTTGAAAGTTTTAAACCTTGTTGATAGACTTTTGAAAATGCATCATCAAGTTCTTTTTTAGACATTTCCAAATAGTGATCATAATCCGTGATCAAAAGCAGTTCTTCTTCGATTTCATGTAGATAATCAACAAGTTCATTGACACTTTTTTGATATTTGGTTTCAATTTTGACGAGTTCATAACTTCTTTCTTGCATGCTATTGAACTCATCTTCATCAAAGTCGAGTGATTCAATGGTTTGATAGATCAACGACTTAACATCATCAAGATTGTAATACGCATCGGTTAAACGTTCTTTCATATCGAGATAACTCTGATCAAGATGTTCAATGCGATCAATGAGTTTGGAGGCTTCATAAATGTTATCGATAGAAAAACCTTCACCATCTAATAGTTGGTAACTGGTCCGCAAAGCTCCCATAATCTTATCAAAGTTTTTAAGCTTTTCAATTTTTTCATCAAGCTCTTGTTTCTCATCGACCTTGAGATTTAAGTTTTTTAATTCTTCAACTTGAAATTCAAGATATGATTTCTTTTCAATCTGTTGATTTTTCTTTTGCTTAAGTGATTCATGGTGTTTCTTTTTAGATAGATAATTAGATCTCAAGATTAAGTACGTATTTCTAAGTGATTCAATTTTCTTTTCATCGACCTGATCTATGAGTTCGATATAATATGATTTATCAAACAGGTTCATCGTTTCATTTTGTGAGTGGATTGAACCCATAGCTTGCATGATTTCTTTAATCTTTGCAAGTGTCACAGTTTCACCATTCATCTTCATCACATGTCTGCCTTCTAGATCAATATCGCGTTCGACTTTAATCTCATGAGGTAAATGATAGGTTTCTTGAAGATCCTTTGTAAGTTCAAAAAGGCCTATGACCTGAGCTTTGGTTTGTCCGTGTCTGATCATGGTTGCATCCGATCGTTTACCAAATAACAGTTGTAAAGACTCTAAAATAATGGACTTCCCTGCACCGGTTTCACCTGTCAAGGCGGTCATTCCGGGAAGAAAATCCATTTCTAAGTCATCAATTAATGCGAAATTTTGAACATGAAGATGCTTTAACATAGAACACCTCTGACAATATCATCTAGGGATGACATCTTTCCTTTAGGATTGATGTATAACACATATTCCTGGTTTCCCATTTTACCTTTAAGTACAGACTTTTTTAAACCAACGATATGAAATCCAAGTTCACTGATGGTTTTAGTAACATGAGATAATATCTTTTGATGTATTTTTAGATCTTTGAGGACACCTTGTTTAAATGACATAGGTCCCGCCTCAAATTGGGGTTTAATAAGACAAACCATCTCACCTTGAAATCCTTGAAAATGATTCATAATCGGAAGAATTGACGTAAACGATACATCAATAGTAACAATATCTGCGAACGGTAAATCAACATCTAAAATATTCGTACCTTCATGTAATTCAACGATATCTAAATGACTTAATGATGGATCCATCTGATCAGTACCAACATCATATGCATAAACTTTTTTGATTCCCGATTGGATAGCGCAATCCGTAAATCCACCTGTAGATGAACCGACATCGATCATGATTTTACCAGTAAGATTAATATTGAAATCAATGAGAGCACCTTGCAATTTCTCACCGGCACGACTCACAAACATCGGTTTTTCAATCATTTTGATAGAAGGCTCTTTAACCTCATAGCCAGGTTTAGTAACAATACCATCATCAACTTTGACATAACCTCGTTTAATCACATCAGAGGCTTGACTTCTAGTCTTTACATAACCATGTAGGACAAGATACTGATCTAATCTCATGATAATAAATCCTTGATGTTTTGCTTGATACTACCTACATCCATATGAGTTTCTTTTAACATATCAACATAGTTACCATGATCAACCACTTGATCAGTGATTGACATCTCAATGATGCGGTTATGATACTGATATTTAGCCATAAACTTTAAAATTTGAGGATAGAGTGAGCCTGTATTAGCTGCTTCTTCATAGACTAACACGGGTTTTCCTGTTTTCATGATTTCATGCAACATATCTTCATCAATAGGCTTGATAAAACGCGCATTGATGACATTGGCATGAAGATTTAATTCTTCACTCGCTTGAATAAGTAAATCTAACGATGGTCCATAGCTGATCAGATTAACATCGTCACCTTCTTTGAGTTTAACCCATGTTGGTTTGATTTCATCGAAGGTAATTAGATCTTGTGCATAATCAAATAAAACGGTACCTCTTGGGTAACGGATGACAAACGGATTTGTTTGACCAAAGAATCCATAATGGAGTAAATCCATTGCTTCTTTAGCATCATAAGGCATCGCAATTGTCACATGAGGCATTAGATAGAACATCGATACATCGAATAATCCTTGATGCGTTGAACCATCTTCACCCACAATACCTGCACGATCAATACCGAAGACAACATGATGATTTGAGCGTGCGATATCATTTAAAATCTGATCAAATGCTCGTTGTGCAAATGTCGCATAAAGTGGTAAGAATACTTTGATCTGTTGATGTGCTAACATACCTGCCATGGTTGCAGCATGCTCTTCTGCGATACCAACATCTAAGTAGCAATCAGGATAGGTTTTAGCAAATTCGGAGAAATGCGTACCAACTTCCATTGCTGGCATAATAACAAATGTTTTTTCTTTCTTTTGAATCTCCATCATGATATCAGCAATCATTTCACTCCAACTGATACCATGTTTAACACCATTAGATGGCTTAGATACGCCATGATAAGTGCCAACTTTATCATTTTCAGCTTCAACATGACCTTTACCTTTTTCGGTAATGATATGTAGAACAACCGATTTTTTAACATTCTTGATACGTTCTAAATTTTTAACTAGACTTCTTAAGTCATGACCATCAATAGGTCCTATATACATGTAACCTAAATCTTCAAAGATATTTTGTCGTTGGAAAAATCCTCGTAGACCACGTTTGATGCGTCCTAAAAAATGAATCATAAACTGCGGCAGTATCTTTGCCCACATGTTCTTAACTTTCATAAATAAACGCATGGATCTAAATTTGGTGAGTGCTTTTGATATCGATCCGACACTCTTTGAAATACTCATTTCATTATCATTTAAAATGATGAGACCCTTGAGTGAGTGGTCATTACCTATTAAGTTTAAGGCTTCAAATGCCATACCATTAGTAATAGATGCATCTCCAATGACTGCAATACCAGTACCCTCTTCACCCTTCATCTTTTTAGCAACCAGTGCGCCATGAAGTGCTGAAAGTGCTGTTCCAGCGTGTCCTGATTCCCAATGATCATGTGGTGATTCTTGATAGTTGATATAACCTGATAAGCCATGAGTTTGACGTAATGTTTGAAATTGATCTGCTCTACCCGTTAAGATCTTATGTGTATATGCTTGATGACCAACATCATAGATAAACACATCCTTTTGGCTATCAAACACTTTGTGTAAAGCAATGATCAGTTCTACTGTACCTAAATTAGAACTCAAATGACCTCCTGTTTGACTGATCGAATCAATCAAAAAGACGCGAATCTCATCCGCGAGTTTTTGTAAGTCCTTTTGATCGAGTTGTTTGACGAAGTTCGGGTCTTTGATGTCCTTTAGATTCATGACTACTTAATTTCCTTCACCACAAGTTTTTCTGCTTCTTCGAGCATTTGATAACAAGCCTTAGATAGCTCAAGACCTAATTGATATTTTTTAACAGCTTCATCAAGTGGAATATCTTTGTTTTCAAGGTCTTTGACAACAGTTTCTAATTCCTTTAATAATGCTTCAAATGATTTCTTTTCCATCTTAATTTTCCTTCTTTCCTTTAATTACAGCATCTACATAACCATCTTTAAATCTCAGATTGATGTCATCATTGACATTAAGATCACGAACGGATGTAATCACATGATCATCTTGTGTCACCAGAGCAAACCCTCGGTCCATGACATGGAGTGGATTGAGTGAGGTTAATGTCTTTCTTTCAAGATCAAATGCACTTTTCTTTAGTTGAAGAACTAAAGCAATGCTTTGATGTAATTTTTCAGTTAAGTGAGCTTGCGTCTGTTTATAAGCGTTTAACTTATCAACTGGACTTTTCATCAAATCGAGTTGACGATCAATACGAATATGTTTCATCTCAAGATTATATGTCATATGCTTGACTAATTTTTCATCCAAGTCACGTAGTGAATCTTTTAATTGTGTCAATTTATTGGTTGGAGATAACCGGTCTAGTCGTTCATCTAAATAAACTAGCGATGTCTTTTTATCAAGAAAGAGTTGATTGATTCTAAAAGCGATGGCTTCTTGATACTCATCAATCTTCTTAAATAAATCTTGTTTATTGGGTGTTGCAAGTTCAGCAGCTGCTGTTGGTGTCGGTGCTCTTAAATCGGAGACAAAATCAGAAATTGTAAAATCAGTTTCATGACCGATAGCTGTAATGACAGGAATCTCCGATTGATAGATGGCTTCAATGACGGGCATTTCATTAAATGACCAAAGATCTTCAATCGATCCACCACCACGACCGACAATTAAGACATCAACTTCTTTTCTTTGATTAGCATAGATAATCTGATTTCTTAAACTATCAGCACTTCCAGGTCCTTGAACGAGTGCTGGATAAAGATAAACTTCTGCAAGCGGATAACGTCTGGTTACTGTATTGATGATGTCTTGAATGACCGCACCTGTAGGTGATGTCACAACACCAATGACTTTTGGATAACTTGGTACTTTCTTCTTATGCACTAACTTAAAGTATCCTTTTTCTTCAAGTTCTTTTTTAAGCTGTTCATATTTTTGGTAAAGTTCACCAACGCCATCCAACGTCATTTTTGAAACCTGAATGGAATAAGTCCCTGATGGTTCATAGACTGAAATGCGACCTTGAATGAGGACGTGATCACCTTCTTTTGGTGAAAAAAGGAGTCTTTCCGTATCTTTTGAAAACATAATTGCTGAAATAGCAGCATTTTCATCTTTTAACGTGAAATAAAGATGTCCCCTGGAGTGACGTTTAAAGTTAGAAATTTCACCCTTGATTAAAATAGAAACAAGGTGTTTGTCACCTTCGAGTTTTACTTTAATATATTTAGTTAAAGCCGTTACCGTTAAGTACTGGCGTTCAATAGATTGATAACTTTGGTCCAACGATATCATCCCTTAATGGTTTTTGCAAGATTATCCAAGACGCGATTTGTAAACTTATGTTGCTTTTCATCATCGAGATTCGAGTAGATCTTTGTGAGTTCTACCGCTTCATTAATAATGATTTGTTTTTCTGTTTTTGTGTATTTTAGTTCATACGTCGACAACCTGATGATGGCACGATCAACAAAATTTAAGCGGTGAAGTGAATAATCGAAAAGATGATTGGTGATGAGTTCATCTATTTCTTCGATATGAGAGATCAGATCATCATAGATGGCTTTAATTTCCTCATTCTCAAATGATGGGATAAAAGGTAGTTGTTGACTTTGATATAAGTCATATTGGTAGAGCTGATTCATAAGCTCAATTCGTATTTCTCTTCTGGTTTGGTTCATAATATATACCTCATGATGATTGTATCATATTTTAGATGAAAAAGGAAAATCAAAGCGAAAAAAAACACGGTCTATGACCGTGTATCTATTTCTATTATCGACCTAACCAACCACCATCAACAGCCAATGTGAAACCGTTGATATAATTTGCATTATCGGATGCAAGGAAGACGGCTGCACCTGCAACATCTTTTGGTGTACCCCAGCGACCTGCAGGGATACGTTCTAAGATTTCACCAGAACGCTTTTCATCATCACGAAGGGCTGCTTTGTTATTGGTTGCCATATAACCAGGAGCAATTGCATTACAATTGATGTTATATTCTGCCCATTCATTTGCCTAGGTCATCGTAATACCTTTAACGGCTGATTTAGATGCGGTATAAGAAGGTACTCTGATACCATTTTGATAAGATGACATCGAAGCGATAGATCTGATTTTTCTATCTGTGCATGACTTGATGTATTGATTAGCATCTGCTGATGCGAAGAAAAAGACTGTTATAGTGTTAGTGTTCATAACAGCACATCTGCTAGAAAAATCATGAACAAGCAAGAAAAAACGTGATGAATTGTTGATCAACTCATCACGTTATCTTTAGATTTGGTTTTTCTTCTTTTTAATAACACCTAATACAGCAGATGTTACAACGAGTAATCCTACACCAATGATCGCAATCAGTGTTGAAGTACCTAATCCTTCATCTTGATCAAAGCCTTTATTAGCTAAGATTTCTTGCCATTTAGCATCCATTTGTTGCTTTAAATCTTCATTATAGCGATACACTTCATCATTTTCATTAATACGTACATCGTATGACGATTGGTAATCTTCAAATGAACCACCTGGAGCAATCATTTCTTCAAAGACATCTTTACGTGGTGTTGAATAACCAACATATTCAGTGTTTTGTTTTGCTTGATCATAATCCATCATGAAATTGATAAATGCATAACTTAAATCTTCATTCGCACCTACTGGGATCACAAAACCATCAACCCAAACGTTAGTTCCTTCTTCTGGTACATAAAAGTCTAACTTATCAT
This sequence comes from uncultured Mariniplasma sp., assembly GCA_964514865.1. Taxonomy (GTDB): domain Bacteria; phylum Bacillota_I; class Bacilli_A; order Acholeplasmatales; family Acholeplasmataceae; genus Peloplasma. The sequence continues at coordinate 7,404 of CAZETB010000023.1, forward strand.
TTTCACTCATGAGGTAATTCGCATCACCTGAATAGGAAACTGCAATATCATAACGTGCTGGATCTAACATCGCATCAAAGATTTCATCTGTGATCACTGATACATCGGCTGTTAAACCATTGGATAACCAGTTAACAGCTGCGTTAAACTCAGCAGTGGTTGGATGATTGATCGTTGACGCTTGAGTTGCCTTTAGTGCAGGCATGAACGCATCACGCGAACTGTTGTAAAATGCGATATCATAAGTATCACTTAGCAATAATGTATCCCATCCGTCTAAATCTGCTGCATTAACGGTTTCTGTATTGTATAAAATACCAACATTACCCCAGAAATAAGGAACACTGTATTTTAATAAATCAAAACTGTCGTCTACATCATTTTTAACATCATCTAAAATGCTTTTTAGCCCGTCTGCAACATCAGTATCTTTATTAAATGTTGTTACTTTAGACCAATTAATCTCAACAATTAACTCATCAAGTGCGAGTTGTTCAATCGCGTAATCTGATGGAATCACTAAATCGTATTGATTACCGCCTTTGATTTGTGTAATCGCAACTTCATTGGAATCGAATGCGATTTGTTTCACACGAATGCCCGTTTCTTCTTCAAAAGCTTCGACGAGTGCATCATCAATATATTCACCCCAGTTATATAGGCGAAGTGTTTCGCCCTGGTCACAGGATGCAAGACCAAAGATTAGTGCGAATATGAGCACAAGAAATAAACCTTTTTTCATTCTAATTCCTCCATTTTTTTACCAGATTTGAAATAATCATAGGTTATTTTGCCACCGATAATCACTAAGATGATCGTTGAAAATGCATTGATAATCGGTTTGGGTGATAAACGATTGGTGTAAAGATAAATCGAGATATTTTTATCTCCTGATGAGCCTGCTACAAAGTAACTGATAATAAAATCATCAAAACTCATGGTAAATGCGATGGCTGCGCCAGCAATGATGGCAACTTTAATCTGAGGTAGAATAACCTTGATCAAAGCCTTTAGGGGTGATGCTCCTAAGTCATAAGCAGCATCAGCAATGTTAGGATCTAAGCTTTTCACTTTCGGATAAACCGTGATCAGTACATAAGGCGTTGAAAACGCAATATGTGCTAAGAGCATGGTGTTATAGGAAGGTGCGATTTGCATAGCTCCAAATAAAACTAAAAGCGAAACAGCGGTAATAATTTCTGGTGATACAATCGGTATATTGTTCACCGTCATGGTTAAGTCTCTAAAAATCTTCTTTGTTTGTGTAAGCGCAATGGCTGCTAATGTTCCTATAACGGTTGAAACAAACGTTGAAGCAACTGCAATCCATAATGTCATAAATACGATCGACTCACGCGGATTTGACCAATTGAAGAGTTCACGATCTGTGAAAAGTTCGATGTAGCGATCAAAGGTAAAACCGCTCCATCTCGTTAATGAATTCGCTTCGTTAAAACTGAATATTGCAATCGAGATGATGGGGGCATAAATAAATAAGAATACGAGGATTAAAAATATAATTTGATAGAGGTTAATAGACTTCTTTTTCATTACTGTTAACCCCCTTATACTTATCCAGTTTTTTAATGTAATAGACAATACCTAAAATGACGACAGATAACACGATGGCAACCGCACTTGCATAAGAGATTCGACCATTATTGATAATGCTCTTTTCGATCAGTGTACCAATCATGTAGATATTTTGTGAAGGTGCTAAATATTGTGGAATGATAATCGTGGTTGCTGCTGGTAAGAATACCATGAGAATTCCTGATAAAACACCTGATAATGAAAGGGGAACAATCACTTTAAATAACGTCTTTGTCTTGGATGCTCCTAAGTCAGCCGCTGATTCTAAGAGATTAGGATCTATCTTTGATAAAACGGCATAAATAGGTAATACCATAAAAGGTAAATAGATATAAACTAATCCAATGACAACACCTGCAAATGAATCAATTAAAAACGGTGTAAACATACGGATAATCTGTTCAAGAGCTCTGACTCTTAGTAACATGTTAATCCACATTGGTGCATTGATTAATAACAACATGGTAACTTGGGTTCTTGGTTTCATATGTGTGATGAAATAGGCAAGAGGATAACCAATCAGTAATGTTGCAACCGTTGTTGCTAAAGCAATCCAAAGTGAAGATGTCATGGCTCTAACAAAGGCAGTCGCTTTCAAGAAATCCATATAGTGGTTTAACGTGAAACTGATGGGAAAGATACCACTTTGATTATCATATTGAAAGGATGATACGACCATTAAGAAAATGGGAATAACAACTAAAATGATTAAGACAAGATAATAAGGGATAGAAAGATAGTGTTCAAGTTTACGCTTCTTTTTAGCAACTTGCATCAAATCTTGCATTAGGATCTCTCCATAACGTGAAGATCTTCAGGTCCAAACAGAATATCAACTTCTGATCCTTCTTCTGCATAATCCGTTGTATGAATGGTGAAGATACGATGTTTTGTCTTCACATCAATTTCGTAGTGAACACCTTTAAATGCGATCGAATCTACGATGCCTGTCAGGTGACCTTCACCCTTCTTGACGATGTCGATATCCTCAGGACGAATAACTACATCTACCGCTTCATGACGCGCAAATCCCTTATCAACACATACATATTCCTTATCATCAAATGAAACTAAGAAATCATCAATCATAACCCCTGGAATGATATTGGATTCCCCAATGAAATTAGCTACAAATTTACTTGCTGGTTCATTATAAATATCTTCAGGTGTACCAATTTGTAGAATCTCTCCATGGTTCATAACAACAATCTTATCACTCATGGTGAGTGCTTCTTCCTGATCATGCGTTACAAAGATAAACGTAATACCAGAATGTCTTTGAATCTCTTTTAACTCGTACTGCATTTCTTGGCGCAGTTTTAAGTCTAGTGCTGCGAGTGGTTCATCAAGTAATAAGACTTTAGGTTCGTTAATTAAAGCGCGCGCGATAGCAACACGCTGTTGTTGTCCACCCGATAGTTTATGAACTGCTCTTCGTTCATAACCTTCAAGACCAACAAGTTTTAAGTATTTTAATACCTTTTCGGTAATTTCTTTTTCTTTAGATTTAGGTGTCACAAATTGTGACTTAATGTCATTGATTTCTGTTTCAATCTGAGCTTTTTTAGCATCATCTTGTGTATTTTCTAACAACTTCTTTAACTCATTAATCTGTTTCTTCTTATCTGTATTAGGATCTCTAACTTCGTTGATTTTCTCTTTCATTTCACGTTTTAATGCTTGTATTTCAGCTTTATCATGTGTTTTTTTGATCAACTGTTGATAGGTATCGGTTAGATCTTTGATTTGTCCCAGAGTTGCTAAAGAATCATCTTTGACACGTAGTCCGAATGCAACATTCTCAAATACATCTAGATGTGGAAAAAGCGCATAACGTTGAAAAACGGTATTGGTTGGTCTTTTGTGTGCTGGTGTATCTAAAATGCTTTTTCCATCAAAAAGGACCTCACCAGCGGAGGGGTCAATAAAGCCACCAATAATGCGTAGCGTTGTTGTCTTTCCACAACCAGAGGGTCCCAATAGCGTAACAAATTCATTTTGTTCGATGGTCAAGTCAATACCTCTTAATACAACTTGTCCATTAAATTCTTTGGTGACATCTTTTAGTTCAATTAATGCAGCCATGACTTCCTCCTTGTTTACTTCCGATAAACGGTAGCCAGTATAAAGTACTCTTTGTTTAGAGATTGTAAACTATTAGTTCATTTATGTTAAACCATAACACATCTATTATATAAAATATCACGTATTTGTCAATAAAAAAGTCGATAAGTTTTTCTCCCTTATCCTATGGATAAATCAATAAGCAAGATAAAGACAATTCATACACATCTATGATATACTTAAATTAATACAAAAAGTAAAGGATGATTACATGTTTAATCAAGCACTAGAACTTCAAAAATCAAAGAAATATATCATTCAAGGACTATCCTTTTTTGCAGTTTTCATGTTGATCTATTTCATCGTAGATTATCTCAATATGACGTATGCTGAGATGCAAGAAACGTATGGCCTTTATCTTGTTATTATTAATATCACCATTAATATCATCATGTCATTACTTTCTGCATTCTTAATGAATCTCTCAACCGCTATGGTGTCCTTAAAAGGTAAGGAAGGTAAATCACAAGCATTTGGCTTCTTCTCTGTTTTGTTTGGTATTTTAACGTATGGCTGTACGTCATGTGTCATCGCATTCTTTGCTTCTGTTGGTATCGCTTTTTCAGTGGCTATACTCCCCTTGGCAGGACTTCCATATAAATTGATTTCTTTAGTATTAATTGGTATAGGTCTCATCTGGATGCGCTATGAACTCAATCATTCATCCTGCAAAGTAACACTTAAAAACTAATTGACATTTGAGTCATTTGGGTTTATTGTTTAAGTGTAGGTGAGAGAGAGCGAGTGAGATTATGGATGAACATAACAAGCGGATATTTATTAACCGCGATAACATGAGAAATGAATTTAGAAGAATGAATGAAGAGGGCATGGGACGCCATCGCCATGAATGTATTGAAAATGAAGTTAAGTTATTTACAGACCGTGATCAAATGGTAACCTATGTCAACCAATTGACCGGTATTGAAAATGTTGACATTTACAAAATTGAAGACAATTTATATAAGGTCTTAGTATCACGCAAGAAACATCGTGAAGGCTGTCAACACCACCATCACGAATAAAATAATAACCATCACCTACAAAAGAGCGTCAGTCTATGATGCTCTTTTTCTATTGACAGTCTGTGAAATAAGGCGTATACTCAAATTGTGACAAGGTTGTCACTTTTGGAGGAATCATGCCTAAAGACACATTTTTAAAACTAAAACCTCATAAAAAAGAGAAAATTATACAAGCTACCATCAAAGAGCTATCCATTCATCCATATGAACATGTCAATTTAGCAAATATTATCCGAGATGCTGGTATTGCAAGAGGATCTTTTTATCAGTACTTTGAAGATAAAGATGATCTCTACATGTTTTTCACGAACGTCATCTCAGAAAAAAAGGCAGGTATGTTCAAAGATCTTTTTGATCTAGCACATGACATGCCATTTTTAGAGCGGTTTAGAGAGATCTATTTAAGAGGATTTGATTTTGCAGATGCCTATCCTGATTTGGTTAAGGCTGGATACTACATGACACAGTCTTCTTTATTTAGAAACTCTGATCTTTATCAAGCATCATATGAAAGTGGCATCGTCTTCTTTGAACATTTGATTAAACTTGATCAGGAAAAAGGACGTATTAGAAAAACTTTAGATCCACGTTTTCTAGCTGAAAGCATCTTAGATTACATGAACAAAATGAACTTAGATTATTATATTCACCCTTCAGATACAAGGGAAATCATTGAAAAAAGAATTGATACTGTGATCGATATCTTAGAGAAAGGAATAGCACACCATGTTTAAAGTTGAAAATTTAAGATTCACCTATCCCAAAAATCGTGAAGAAACACTCAAGGGACTCTCCTTTGAAATTCAAAAAGGTGAGATTTTTGGATTTCTAGGACCAAGTGGTGCAGGTAAATCTACCACTCAAAAGATTTTGATTAAACTTTTAGAGCACTATGATGGCATCATTTCCTACAATGGAAAGAGTATTGCTGAACTTGATGATTCATTCTTTGAAGATATCGGTGTCAGCTTTGAAATGCCCATCCATTTTTCTAAAATGACAGCCATGGAAAACATCAACTTCTTCTTAAAACTCTATAAGAAAAACTATGATGTTGAAGCCCTCATGAAGCGATTAGGCTTATGGGAAGATCGTGACAAGATGGTCTCTGAATACTCTAAAGGTATGAAAATTCGTCTTAATTTCGTCAGAGCGATGCTCAATGCACCACAAATGCTCTTTTTAGACGAACCTACCAACGGGTTAGATCCTACCAACGCTATGATTCTAAAAGACATGATTAAAGAGTTTAGACAATCAGGTGGCACAGTTTTCATCACAAGTCACATCATGGCAGATATCGATCAACTCTGTGATCGCGTAGCTTTTATTGTCGACGGTCAAATTAAAGAGATGGATAGTCCACGCAATCTCAAGATTAAATATGGTAAACGTGTTATGAAAATTGAGTATAAAGAAGATGGAAAGACGGTTAGTGAAGAGTTTCCAATGGATGGTATTGGACAAAACGAGGCATTCATTGAGTTACTTCGCACCAAAGATATCGAAACACTTCACAGTGGTGAAACCACACTTGAAGATATATTTATTCAAGTCACCGGTGTAGGTCTAAACCATGAATAAGTTGTTGTTACTTATTAAAGGGGAACTCACACGACTGACCAAATATCATGTGACTACTGTTTCTATGTTGGTAGCTGTCGTATGGTTCTTACTTCTTTACTTTTTAGATGATCAAGATCTTTTGATGGAAATGTTACCGTTCGTGATCATTATCGATGCCACCATGATGTCTGTGATTTTCATTGGTTCAGTCATGTTTTTTGAAAAAACAGAATCAACATTTTCTACCATGCTCGTGACACCTGTGACCAATGCTGAACTGATATTATCTAAAGCGATTGCTAACACACTTCATAGCATGTTTTCATCAACGTTAGTTATTCTTGCATTTTTCATCGTCAAACAGGTTGATGTTGTTTGGTATATCATCATTCCTGCTTTAGCTTTATCTATATTTATGCACAGCCTTTTAGGCTTCGTCTTCTCATTTCATTCAAAAGATTTTACAACACTTTTGGTCAATGTGATGATTTACTCATTTGTAATCACGATTCCTGTCGTCTTGCACTATTTCGATTTGATTTTAAAAGCTGATATTTGGGATACACTTCTTCTCATTGTACCTACACAAGCTGCTATCGAACTTATTGTCGCTGGATTTGGTACAGCACTTGATTATAAATTTGTTGTATCCATTGTCGTCTTATTACTCTACGCTATTCTAGGTTATTATCTTTATGTCAAACCTAAATTTAAAGAATATGCGGTTAAACAAAGCGGGGTGTAGACATGTTTACACGCGTGTTAAAACACGAGCTTAAGCTCATGCTAAGAGATAAGATGTATACATTTCTTTTAGCTTATCCAATCATCATGTCAGTTGTTGCTTACTTCCTTATGCCTTATTTAGAGGAACAAGGAGCTGGTATTGGAACGCACATCGTCACGCTATTCTTCATTCTACTAAATGGCTTTATGTTTGGTGCTATCACAGGTTTTACATTACTTGATGACCAAGATGATAACGTTTTGCTTTCATTAAAAATAACACCAATTAATGTCAATCATTATGTATGGATTAAACTCGGTATCAGTTATATTCTAGGTATTTTAAGCACATTACTCATTATTATTACATCGGGTTTTATAGACATTGTTGATCCCTTTAATCTGATCTTCATCTTAGTGCTTGCACCGCTTCATGGACCGATTATCGCGCTATTAGTCAACGCATTCGCATCAAATAAAGTTGAAGGTTTTGTCATCATGAAAGCATCTGGTCTTATACTGTTAGCTCCAGTAGCTGCTCTCTTTCTAACGGATTGGAAAGAGTTATTCTTAAGTGTTCTTCCAGGATTCTGGCCAGCACGACTTATCTCCATTGAACTCATTCCAATGGACTATTTTATATCATCAACATTCTTATACTTTATTTTAGGTCTAATCGTAAATGGTCTTGTGATTTACTTGCTTTATCTCAAATACAGAAAGCGTATCGCTATTTAGGAGGTTATGATGCAATATTTAGCAATCTTTTTAATCGTTTATGGTGTTTTCTTGATTTTAGGTTTCATCCTTCAGTTTCCATTTCTTTACAACAACATGAAATCGAAAGCAATGATCAAGATGATGGGTAAAAGAAACTTTAATCTTCTACTCCTATTCATAGCTACTGTGATGATTGCCATAGGCATTATCATTATGCCATAACAAAAAGAGGTTAGCTTATGAGCTAGCCTCTATTTTTTAATCCCATGATGCCTCATGATCATCAAAACCATAATCACGTGGTGGAATATGTGCATTGGAAATCGTAATCGTGAAATAACGTGTTCTATTCTTTGTGGATGAATTGATGTAGTAATAATGTCCATCATCATTTGAATCCAGATCAAGATCACTGACACGTTGAAGTGGATCTGTACCATTCAGTTCAATAGCAACATCATAGGTGTATCCCATGGGGTCTAACACTTGAACATTAAATGAGAAATAACCACTCTTGTTACGTCCAAATCTAAATTTATAGGAATCAAAACCAAGCATGTACATCAAATTTGTTGAATTATCATAGCTTAACACATTGGTAAACTGTGGTAGTGTCGTTACAATCGTATCCGTAACAGGTAAGTTTGTCGTCATGTTTCTCACATTGATCACAATCACCGCGCCATTTAAATCAGGTTGTAATGCATTACCTTCATAAATCACATCAAAGATGTATGAAACGTTATAGGTAACGTCAGTGACAGTGATGTGATAGTAAACCATGTTTAAACCATCTTCAGATGTCACGCGATATGTGATGATGATATCATCACCTTCACTCACACCTTCTTGTGATGTAAAGTCTGCAGCTAAACCAGCAATATCTGGATCTTCAGGACCATCAACTTCTGCTGAGTAACTACCATCTGGAAGTTTTCGTGCAATGGTTGCTCCCATAGGTAAATAGTTTAAGAAATATGGGATGTATTCATCGAGTGGAATATTCGATACTTGACCATCAACTCTAAAGTTGGTGATACCGTCATCATCAGCACCATCATAGTCAATACCTGCATAATAAATGCTTGTTTGATAAGGGCTACCTACAATAGGAATACCAGCCGCATCTGATACATAGATTAACGCATAGTTGGTTTCAGTTGCTAGTTCAGCAAATTGAATATCGATCAAATAAGCACTTGTTCCTTCACTCTTTCGAATATAAACTGTACCTAAACCAATCGGATTATCACCAGTTCGTTGATAGTAGATATCAAAGCTGTAAAGACCTGCTGCAGCTTCTTGATCGACTGTGAAAACTAAATAGCTATCTGTCACGGAAGCTGTAATACCTATAACATCGTTTGGTACAATATCGAAATAGCTATCTGGGTTATCTTGATAAAGATTATAAACCAAATTACTGTAAGTGAGATCAATACCATAATTAATAAGTACGGATGTAGAGACAGCTTCTCTTGAGACGATTACAGGGTTTAATACGTTCATAACAACCTTGTTATTGTTTCTATAAACATCGACAATTGCGATAGGTCGTTCAATGAGTTGATGATTATAAACTGTTGAAGAACCACTTTCTGATTGAATGGTATAACTAAAGTTATAAACTCTAAATCCTTGTGCTGTATACGTTGTTGGATTTTGTGTCACATTCGTAATTTCTGCAAACTCAGATATTTCTAAACGGTCTAAGAAAGGTAGGGTATAGTAAAGCACATCGGACTCATAAGCTTTAGCATCTTCATTGATCACTGCTGTAGGTATCATGGATGAAAAGTCAAACACGTAACCAAAGTTAACATAGCTTTGGAAACTGGTTGATCCAGGACTTACCACACCTGATGAATAATGCTCGAGTTCAGTTAAAGATCGTAAGGTTGAATTTCCCTTTGTAAAGGTATAATACGTCTTTTGATCCTGATAGGGTAGAAGTCTAAATCCTACACGATATGAACCACCCTTAAGTTGTGGATTAACATAAAGTGTAAAACTGAATGGATGATATGTTGCTGTTGATACAGGTGATGATACCAAATTGAAATCTTCATAATCAACAGGAACATAGAGACCTGTGATTGGATCAAAATATTCTAAAACGACATTATCATTATCAACACTACCGATATTTAATATGTCTGTCCCAATCGGTAAAATAAATGATGGATCTCTAAAGTTAAACGTTAGTGTTGAATCAATCGGTTCAACTGTGATATTGGAAACAATGCTTGTTCTTACTGTACCACCATCGATTTGATAGCTATAAAGATAAGGCATGGTTGCATACTGGTTGTAGCTAACATTTAATCTCACTTCATAATCGGTTACATAATTATCATTTAAAAATGATGCATAATGCTGTGAAACTTCACTATACGATGTGAAATACCCAAGTGTCATCGTACCCGTTTGAGGATTGTTGATATCAAATGTATAACTCCATTCAGGTGTTAAATCAACCTTCTCATTTAATGGAATATCGGGATTAGCAAAATTTTCTAACAATCCTTGATATTCAGAAACATACGCAGAAACATTACTGCCATATGGCAAATTATAATAGTCTTCCATCGTTTGAGCAATCACTGCATCAATAGGGAGTACAGCATCATCAATACGATAAGTAACTGTTGCTAAATTAGAGGTTGAAAAGTCTAGTGTTGCTAAATTAAGGTTAAATGTGATGATCCCACGTGGTGTAAATGTTGTAGGTTGTTGGAAACTGGGATCATATAGTTTTGTATTGGATTCAACATCATCATGCAGGTAAAGTGAATCCTCACTTTCATCTAAAAGCTCAGATTTATCCGAATACATCGTTTGGAAAAGTGTTTCATAATCCGTTTGAAGTGCTGCATAAAAAGGATCCGAAGACGCTAAAATTCGTGTGGGTTGATCATAATCAACATCAAATGCTGGTAGTTCACCAGGTTCTGCGTAAAGTGGTAAAAATTGATCAAAACGCATGTTAGCTGGCAAAATAGAACCAAATGTTGAACCTGATGATGTTGACAAGACATACATACCATTAGGTCTTGAATTGATAAATGTGGGAGATAGGTTACCATTTTCAGCGTAATAAATATATTCTTGTAAGATGGGGTCTGTCACCATATCAAAGGTTGAACCATACACATATTCACCAACATTATCCATAACATCTTCCGTTATTAACGGAACGGGTAATGATACACCAAATAGATAATAACCATTAGGAACTTCAGTGGTCGATGAATAACCTGATATTTTTGTCGAGTCATCATCCCAAACTTGATTGTAAAGCGGTAAATCATGTTCATACTTGTACTCTTGAAGTGTACCAGCTGCTACAGTAGAATTAGGAACTGCTGTCCAACCTGATGAATCGTGTGCTGGTAAAGCAGATCTTGAAATAATTTCAGTTTGATAGTTTTCATAATCTCCTGAATCATAACCTTCACGTTCATAACGACGTCCATAAAGTGATACTTCACTGCGTGATGTCGTTTTTTCATAGGTTGTACGCATCCATTGGCCCGTTCCAGAATTATATATATATTCATATTTTCTAGAAGTGATTGTAATATTTGTGCTTGTTCTTTCTGCATATAACGTGTTATTACTACGGTTTGAATTATCATAAAAATAAGATATACCCGTAAATACAGCCTGTGTTGTATCGTACTTACGCGCACTATAATAAACCGCATTGGTAAAGTCAAAGTATCTTAATGAACTATAAAAATTATATACCTGGTCAAGACGTCCAATCAAATCGACATTGGGGTCCATGTTGACGATAAAGTTAAATGTTGAGTATTGGTCATTATTACCATACATAAGTTGGTTGGCTGCACGTTGCAAACGGCCAAAAATACCACCAAAACCACGTTTATCCTCTGGATAAAGTCTAATATCACTGCGTGTTTCTGGGAAGATAAAGGTTGAATCGACTGGATAAAAATGATCTCTGATCGTTTCATAGTCCATGATATCAACACTGTTAAAATTAGCATAGTTATTAGCTGATGTACCACGATTAAATGCTCTAACTGTCCCATAATTGATCGCTGTATCAATTTGGACATACGCAGTAACAAACACCACGGTTGCACCAACAACGCCACCAGCAACATCCGTTGAACTGATTTGACCATGATTGACCATACGTCTCATAACAGATAAACCATAACCAATAACGCCACCTGCTGCAGCATTAATACCAGGACGTTCTTCTGTTGATTCCTTGGTATGAACTCTAACTGAACCAGATGATAGGTATGAATAATATGTATAATTATAATAATCGACTAAAACAGGTTGTGTAATATCGTATCTAAATGGGTTCGTGATACCACCACTCATTGTCACTTCAATATTACCTGTACTATAAATCGATATCGATATCGTTAATGCAGAGACTGTACCATAATTGATACAGTTCGATAGAATTGAATCACCCACATTAGCATCAGATGAGTTGACATATTGTGTTGATACATTACCGACAACAAGTTCATTATAAATAGCCATACCTAAAATACCACCCGCGCGGGTAAAGTTTTTAGATAGTGCAATGATGGTTCCGTTATTAGCCGAGTCATAAATACGTGATTTTTCTGATAGTACTGCAGCAGCAATTCCTCCGACAATCACGCCATATCTAAATTTCGTTGTTGCACCACCTGCAGTGGATGCTGTATTAAATGTCACATTGTATGTATCAACGTTACTTAAGTTTTCAAATCTGACATCACCTAAATTGGCACTATCTTGGATATCGCCATCATTGAATGTTGCTAAACCACCTGCAAAGACATTGGCGTGTCCCGTGATACCACGATAAGTTTCTGAATAGGTTGATGTGATTTGCGCATTGTTAATCGAATTGATAATACCTATGGTTGCTATTGGCATGGAAAGGTTACCGTTTGGATCCATGTTACCTGCTTCATTGATATTGACAAATCCACCTAAGTAGATGTTGTTTCGTGGTGTTCTGTTAACTGTATTAGTTAAGATACCACCAGCATGAATCTCGCCACTCATTAAACCATTTTTAATATAGCGATTCATCGATAATTTATAGGCAAATCCAGCGATATAAAGTTCTTTATCTGTCACTGTATCCGTCTGCATGGTTAGATTATAGGCATTAATTTCACCTGCATAAGACACATTGAGATAATCGATATTTTCAGATAAAGATATACCAGCAATGTAGGTTGTAGATAATGCTGTTTGATTCGCAAATGTGATGTCTCCATGGTTTTCAACATAGCGAAGTAATGTATAACTATTTAAACTTGAATAATAAACACCAGAGAAAGAGGTGTTACCGTAAAGATTAATTGATTGATGATTTTGTGATTGTGAAAGCACTAAAGAACTACCCACATTATTGATGAGCGTTGTATAACTAACATTCGATAAATCACCTGTTACAACAGATCCATTAATCGTGTAATAATCGAGTGATGCATCACTTTGATTAAAGAGATGAACAAATTCAACGTTTTCACTGTGATTAGCGGTTAAAATACCAGCAGCAACCACTAAATTTGATCCTCTTTCTTTAGGATTAATGGTTGAATGATTATAAAATCTACCAAAACTTTGGCTCAATTGATAACTCACACCAGCTGATTGACCGATGATACCACCCATATAAATGGTTTCTGTAAGAGGTGTGATAAATTCTTCAGCAGCTAGGGTACCATAACTTGATAACATACCAAACATATGTTCTTGGCTAGACGTGTTTTCAGCATAACCGATCACACCACCTAAATAGATTTTAGGTGCTCCTGATGCATTAATACTGGTTGATGTTGTTCCAATACCTTGAATGTTCATGTCAGTATAAGCGTCTAGTAAGACAAGTTGTTGATCTAATGCACTACCAACAACACCACCCATACGATAGGATGGATTAATTAAGATATCTGTTCTTAGGGTGTGATTGTTTCGACCAAGTATTTCACCTTCAACATAGACACTTTTCATAAAACCATACGCACTACCCACAAGACCACCGACGTGAAGATCACCCACGGTCTTTGTGCCAAGATCAATGGTGACATCCGCTAATACGTTTCGGATGATACCGCCTTTCATTTGACCTGCAATAATACCTGCATAAGTCGATACACCGGCATAGGTTTCTGTTTCAGTTAAGGTAAGTTTTGCATTGAGTAGGACAAGGTTATAAATGCGGCCTAACAAAATACCAAACATACCTGCATAATAGGATTCTTGAACGACACCATTAACGATATCAAGACCATTGATATAGGTATCTGTATCAAGACCTGCTAAAACACCACCAAATTCAACACCTGGTGTTTGATATGAATTAGCTGAGACTAACCGCATATCGATATCGCCTGTAATCACATAATTCATTTCTCTAAATGGGGTTTGTCCAGCATCTCTTGTATAGTTTAACATCTTAGAGAATGCGACAAAGTCTAAAGCATCTTCAATGACATAATAAGATGATAACGATAAAACATCACCTGGTTCAGATGATAAAGGTATTTGGATGGGTGTCGTAACTAACGCTAAACCAAACGTGGTTGGATATTTCGCATAAGGGTTACTTTCTGCTGGATAATAATACCAGTCTGAACCTAAAGTAGCATTGCTTGATCTAATTTGTGTTGTCGTGAGTGATGTTGCGTATGCATTAGGTGTTGTAATACTATACGTACTACCAGCAATGGTTACTGATTCTTGATAGAGTGTATCATCAAATGCAAGATCACTATATGTAGCACCTGCATGATTTTCGTATAAAACAGGTTGCACATCAAAACGTGAACCATATGATGCGTTCATGACAACACGTCCTGCAAAATACGCATCGTAGAACGTACCATAATTATCAAATAAAATACCCGATGCTTCCCCAGCGGAGGCAACCATACGGATCCCTGAAACTAAAGCAGTTGGACGATAGTCAATCGTATACACGTGATGAACAACACCTGTTTCAGCATTTCTACCGACGATATTTGCTGCTTTATAAAGGGTAGCACTTTCAAAGTTGAATTCATAGGTTGGATTGATAAGTCCAAAGTTTTTAACTTCACCTTCGTTATAGGCAAACATTGCATAATAGGATGTATAAGAAATTTCAGTTTCTAGTTCAGTGCCTTCATAAAGAATTTCAGTTAACTCATCAAAACTTGAAAAATAGAGATTGGTGATTTCAAAACCATTACCATCAAATATACCGGTGAAAGCTTGTTGATAATGTGTATCTTCAATGGTGAAATTATATCCAATTGGATTGAATCTCTTAGATTTCATAACGGAGTAATCAATATCTCTACCTAATACATAATGCATCGATAAAAGACGGCTAATCGCAGCTTGCGTTAACTTCGTTTCAAAGGTTGTATATTTTAAGTTGTAGCTGACATCCATAGAGAAACGATAAAGTTCATCTGCTGTTTCAAAGCGAATGATCTTATCCCATGTTCCCATGTTAATCGCCATAATTTGTGCTGATGTTGGTGCAATATCATTTCTAAATGTTGTGTAACTGATGTAATCATCATCAGGTAATGTCACTGTTGGCAATTCAGTATAGGCATGTTCATCGATGATTCCATAATCACTCGCACCACGCGATGTGAAATCAAAATCAAGTGTTGAACCTATGGCAAATACAACTACAAGTTCAAGTAAGAGGACAACTGCTTTTTTTAAGATATTTGTCATGACCAGCTACCTCCCCATGGTGGCGTTGTTAAACCCCATCTGATGACAGGTGCGTTATTACCTGCTTGAATGGCTTCAACGATAATGGCGAACTGTAAACGATAACCAAAAGATTTAGTATCAAATTCTAAACCATCATATTCTTCAATAAAAGGAATTGTCAATTGTGTAGATGATGTATCTCTTTCGATCAGATGTGGATAGTAGTAAAAACCATCATTTAAATGGTTATCATACCAGACATCTAAACTTTGTACGGTATCATTTGCAGTAATACCACCTAAGGCAACTTCTGCGTCATGTAAATCTTCATAAAACACATCGTTAACGAGCCATTGTGTGTTAAATGCGTAAGGAATAGGTTGGTCAACAATGGCAACCTCACCACGATTACCTTCAAAGTCAATGGTGGATAGAGTTAAAGAATCAATAATTGATACTCTGATGTATGTATCAACAGTGCTATTCACACGAATGTTAACACGTAGATTCGTTAAATAATTCTCAGCTTCTGTATCGGTGACATCAATAGAGAAAACACCTGATTTAATCATTTGATAACCATCTGTCACTGTGAAAAAATCAGGTTCAATAATGGGACCTGCAAAATCAATATCATAGTCAACATCAATCTTTGCTGCTGTAGCAACAAATGAATCTGTACGATTAACTAAAACAAACCAAGCATACGTCATGGAGCCTAATCCGAGCAACAATAAAAACGATACGACAAAAACCATGTATGTGTAACGTTTTGCTAGTCCTCGCATAAAGTCTCCTTTCCTTATTCCCCAAAGAAGGTATATAAACCATCAATGAAGAGTTCCCCATCTTGGAATCCAAAACCTGTATCTGGTGTGTATGGATCTAATCCTAAACTGAATTCAACAACGATGAGGTGTTGTGATGCTAATGTTGTATTTAAGATGGTAATATCATTATCAATGATCATGGTTTCACCATCCATGTAGTGGTTGAACACATTGGATAAGCGGTACGATTCAAGAGGTATACCGATATAATCAATCGATGCTTCATCAATTTGAGTGAGTAATACATTTTGCGTCTGATACGATGTTTCAAGTAGATAGGACTGTGCACTATCATACCATGTTAAATATATTGTACCATTTTCTATGTAATAGAAATCGGTTAAATTGTAAGTATCTGATGTATCTGTTGCACGAATATTGTTCAACATGATTTCTAGAAGCATATCAGGTATAGAAACATCATTGGTGTTTTGAATAATCACTTTAATATTAATAAAATCACCAGCATTCATAGCCATTAAATACGCATTGATTTCAGCGGGTTCATCAAAACTTTCATACCCGCCACCATTGATACCGAATTGAACTTCCATATCAACGTTTCTCTGAATAACCTGATTATTAATCGGTTGAATAATTGAATAATTGGAGTTGGTAAACCACGCATAAATAACTGCTGTTAACAGTGTCAGTGAAGCGATGAACATGACGGTTGCTTTAAGTAGTTGCTTCATGCGTTTTCTCCTTTTTTAAAGATAAAAGCCAATTGAACCTCATCAATATGAGATGCAACTGGCTACCCCAAAGGGCCCTATAGCTTTGCGTCACCAGGTTTCCCTGGTTTTGCCAAAAGTTTTAATGATTAAATTTAAATAAAAAGCCAATTGAACCTCACGGGTATGAGATGCAACTGGCTACCCCGTAGGGCCCTATAGCTTTGCGTCACTAGGTTTCCCTAGTTTTGCCAAGATTTGTGATACATGTTTAATTGTTAAGACTTAAGTTTTTTTCTTTCTTCTTCTAAGATTTCTTCATAGAGTTTTGACTTAAGTTCTTCTTCTTGCTCTTTTTTGAGTTTGTCCATTTGTTGTTGTTTTGTTGTTTTAATGATATGAATCACTTCAGAGATCACCATACCCACTAAAACAAGACTTAACACACCGAAGATGAGGTTTTTCTGATTAGCAGCTAATTGAGCTATCGGTTTTAAAAATGTGATTTTGTTCACATAGACTGCCTTGAAATTTTCTTCTGTCACAGGGTCTTGATCAACGGATGCATTATGATCACCTTTGGTTTCATAACCGCCAAGAAAGTGGTCTCCAACGATGCGGTGAATGATTAATATCGGTCGTCCATTGATATCACTTTGAAATACGATGACATCATCAACCTCGACTTCACTAAAATCAACACGTTTGATAATAGCAATATCCCAAACATCAAGTGAATCTGGACGATCACCCACCATAGAATCTGTGGGAATAATTGAAAATGAATAATTGAAGATGAACAGAGGTTCGTTTTGTTGAATGGCTCTTGTTCCAATCATCATGATGCCAATAGATATGACAAAGATGAGGATGGCAACAGTTGTCAATGTAATCGAGATGATCTTCTTCAATGGAATTCTCCTATCTAAGCTTTCTTTTCTAAATCCTTATCCAGCTTCGCTTGAAATTTCTTCTTTTCACGCATTACACGTTCTTGAGCTTGCTTCTTAAGTTTTGCTTGAGCTGCTTTGAATTTCTTCTTTTCTTGTTCTCTAGCTTTCTTTGTTTGAAGTGCGATACGTTCTTTTTCTTTTTGTTGCTTTTGCTTGATCTTAGTAAGTTCTTCACTATACTTCTTAAGCGCTTTCTTCTTTTCTTGTTCAATCAAACGTTTTTCTTCATCACGGATACGTTTTTCTTCAACTTTAATCTTTTCTTGAATGTCTCTTGTATCTTCTTGCAGAAGTTTCTTTTGTTCTTGAACGAATTCGAGGTACTCACTTAAGATGTACTGATTCTTCTCTAAATTCTTTCTTTCATGTTTAATACGTTCTTCAATCGCTTGTTTTTTAGCTTCTTCAATGC
>CAZETB010000024.1:0-25043 GCA_964514865.1 uncultured Mariniplasma sp.
GTTTTTACAGTTTTTCTCCTAAAAGTACTTGACTTTTAATAGTTAGTCACCTCTTAACTTCATTATACCGCTTAATGGATAATAAAAAAACACCTTTCGGTGTTAACAACAAGACTGCATTCCCCATAGATAACCATACAAGAAAACAAAACGTTTAAAACAAAGTATAAGTTAATTGTAAGAATGAAAAGACAAACCATAATTCCCAAAACAGATTTAACACTTCAAACCGAAACATTTATCTATGGGGAATACACTAATAGTATACATCGATTCATATGAAATAACAAGCAATTTAAAAAAAGAGAGCCTTATCGGTTCTCATTTCCTTTTTTGTAGGGCTTATCAAATGACTTCTTTTGATCATAGGATCGATTGGGATCATAAGGTTTTTTGTAGCCTGTTGAATTGGGACTAGAAGATGGTCTTTGTGAACCTTCTCTAGATACATAAGCTTTCTTCTCATATCCTTCTTTTTGATATGGCTTTTTGAATTCACCAGGTTTACGAGGTGGATATGATTTTCTCTCACCATCGTCATAACTTCTGTTTTTAAATGATTCACTTTTCGCCATTGAAATCATAGGCTCATCATCACGTGTAAGTGATTCGCGTTTCTTGCGAGGTAGATCAGATCGAGAAAAGCCTTTTTTATCTTCTCTTTCTTCTTGATACTCATGATACGATTTCTTAGATGATTCTTTGTAGTTCTTCACAAATAGTTCTTTTCCTTTTTTAAGTTTGATAAAGCATTTTACGCTTTCATAATCTACGCAAATATCATATAATGATTCACATGTTTTGTCAATGATATATAAGAGAACTTGTAGATTATTATGGAAGAAGGCTAGCTGCTAACTCATCAATGATCACAGTACAGTGTGGATGGAGCTGTAAAATGGATGCAGGAAGGTCTTGTGTGACTTCCCCATATAACATCTGATAGATTGCTTCACTCTTCTCTTTTCCCGATGCTAGTAAGACGATGTGTTTCGCTCTCATGATGTTTTTAATCCCCATGGTAATCGCATATTTAGGAACTTCATCGATACTTTCAAAGAACCGTGAGTTATCCAATCTGGTTTGTTCATCTAACTTAACAACAAACGTTTCATTTCCAAAAGGTGTTCCTGGTTCATTAAAACCAATATGGCCATTTGAACCAATACCTAAGATTTGTAAATCAATCGGATTTTTCTTTAATAACTTGTTGTATTCTTTAGCAATAACATCAATTCGTGATTCATCATTTTCAGGTAGATGAACATGTTCGATATCGATATCTATATGTTTGAATAAATGTTCATTCATAAATGAAAAATAGCTTTGTGGATGGTTACGTGAAATACCCACATACTCATCGAGATTAAATGATGTTACTTGTTTAAAAGAGATATGCTTATGTTGATAGGCTTCAATAAGACATTGATATAAACCAATTGGTGATGAACCTGTGGCTAAACCTAATTTTGCATCAGGCTGCTTCGTCAGCAAATCAATTACGATTTCAGATGCTTTTTTTGAGATTTCTTCGTAGTTTTTTACAATAATGAGTTCCATATGACACCTGACTATAGTTTTTTAAGAGACTCACGGATATTTCCGTGATGTTCATTCAGCATTTCTTTAATCTTATTCTTATCTTCGATGTGAGACATGATACCAAAGATCGCATATTTAACTGAGTTGTAGCGTGTTAAATATGCTTCAGCAACTTCCTGAGAGCATCCTGTAACTTCCATCACGATGTTAGTTGCTCTTGAGACTAGTTTATTATTTGACATAGCAACATCAATCATTAAATTCTCATAGACTTTTCCTAACTTCACCATGGAAGCTGTTGTAATCATATTAAGGATTAGCTTTTGTGCAGTTCCTGATTTCATACGTGTCGATCCTGTTAGAGGTTCAGCACCTGTAATCGCTTCGATGGGATGATCAGCAACTTTAGCAATTTCTGAATTTTCTGATGTAGTTATACATGCTGTTTTCGCACCTATTGATTTTGCATATTCGATACCTCCGATGACATAGGGTGTTCTTCCACTCGCTGCGATACCAATGACGATGTCATGTTCAGTTAATTTTGTCTTTTTCAAATCTTTACGCGCTTGTTCTTTAGAATCTTCTACGCCTTCAATCGGAATACGTAATGCCTTATCTCCACCAGCGATGATACCTGTTACCATTCGGTTAGGCACACCAAAAGTAGGTGGACATTCCGATGCATCAAGAACACCTAAACGACCTGAGGTTCCAGCACCGATATAGATTAAACGGCCACCTTGTCTAAAGACATCTGTTACGATATCAACAACAACCGTAATTTGATCGATTGCCTTTTCAACTGCATAAGCTACAGTCTTATCTTCATCGTTGATCATTTGTAGAATTTGCTTGGTCGATGCAATATCAATATTCTTTGTATTCTCATTTCTTTTTTCTGTACTAATTTTGCTTATATCTAACATGATGTCACCTCAAATAGTTTTTTTATACCTAATCGATATGCACCCAAAACCGCTTCATTGGGATGTTCTTCCATAACAAAGTCATCTAAATGTGTTAATAGTTCATCAACAAATGCTTGTTTAACGAAAGGTGCGTTGACGATAAATCCTCCGCGAAGCGCAATGCGAATTTTCGTTTTCTTTTTAAATCTACTTGCAGCAATTAAAACCTGTTGAGCGAGTAATCTACCTTCATTGATCAATAACTCGTGTGCTTCTTTGTCAGAAGCAACCGCTAAATCTGAAATGTTTTTTGCAAGTTGTGCTAATTCTGTTTTCCGTGATTGATAAACAAAGTTTACTAAGTCCTCACGGTTATTGACATTCATCACACGCATCATATGTGAAAGTAGAGGTGTCATAGCTAGATCACGATCAAAATGATCTGTCATCTTTTTAAGTGCTTGAATGACTAAATGATAAGCAGAACCCTCATCACCTAAGAGGTAGCCATAGCCACCAATCAGTTGATAGTCATTACCCTCTAAAATCATGACAGCACTACCCGTACCACCGATGGCCATAATCACGTGTTCCTCTTCTTTTTTATCGATCGAATGAATCGCGATGTGTGCATCTGTGACAAGTTCAGCAGATAGTTGATAGGTCTTTTCAAGTTCTTCAATAAATGATTTTTTATGTGTTAATTTTGAAGCTCCTGAGATGCCCATAATCAAGATAACTTCATCATCTTTGTGGCGTTCTACGAGCAACGCTTCAATCGTTTTATGAATGTTTTTAATAGCAATCTCTTGATCAATGGAGAAATTAGAAAATCCAAACTCTGCTCTTAAGAGTTCTTCACCTTTCTCGTTATAGAGAACACCACATGTTTTTGTTCCGCCACCATCGATACCAATAATTAGTTTACGCATAAGTTACCGGAATCCTCCCTTCCAGTTTCAAATCGCCCTTCAGGTATTGAATCAATGTTGTAATGGCATTAGGGGTATATTCATAGAGACAGACAAAATGCTTGATTTGATCTGTAAACATAAGATCATATGGATTGCGCATAGCAATCACATGACATTCGACATCGCATTCAGCTAGCGCATTGATCAATTGAATTTGTGATTGATAGACATTTGCATTATATGTTGTTAAGATAACTTGAGATACAAATCTCGCTTTTTTAACCGCCTCAGCAATGTCTTCATCACTTGGATGAATAGGCATTTTATGTGTCTTAATACATGGAATTTCTTGTTTGAGGTGTGAGATGATATCATATAAGCCATCGGTATCATCGGCCTGTGTGGTTGCTTTAGGTAGCATACCAATGAATAAAGCTCCGCCCTTTAAAGCGATGGGTTCACCTTTGACAAGCGTTGCTGCACGTTTGACAACATCCAGACTAAACGCTTTATGTTCATCGTTTTCAACAATATGTTTAATGGCTTCATAAGGCTCATTAAAAGGCATTAACGATAATTGTTCTTTGTACGATAGTACGCGTGATACACGTTCATCCAATAAATCCATAGAAAGTTCACCTGAGTCAAGTGCTTCTTTGATACGTGTGATTGCCTCTATTTGAAGCGGTTCAGAATGACAGATGCACGCAAGATTTGCTCCAGCCTTGATGGCCATCAACGTAGCCTCTACGGTTCCATAGTTATCTTGAATAGCTTTCATTTCCATACCATCTGTAACGATGAGTCCTTCGAAACCAAGTTCTTCACGAAGTAGTCCTGTTAAACATTTGTGAGACAGAGTGGTTGGTAGACCATTTTCAGTTAAAGCTGGAAAATCAATGTGCGAACTCATTAAGGCTTTAATACCACCACGGATAGCTTCCTTAAAAGGAACAAGTTCAACTTCATCGAGTCGATCACGATCATAACTAACTTGTGGAAGTGCTAAATGAGAATCAAGGTGTGTATCGCCATGGCCAGGGAAATGCTTACCTGTTGCAAACACATGTTTTTGTAAACCTTTAATAAATTCACGGCTATATGCTGCAACCCGATAAGGATCATCAGAATATGATCTAACACCTATCACTGGATTCTTAGGGTTATTATTAACATCGAGCACAGGTGCTAAATTCATGTTAATGCCGAGTGCTTTGAGTTCTTGTCCCATCATATCACCGATCTTATAACTATCTTCAAGTCGATTGGTAGCTGATATGGTCATTGCTCCTGGAAAAAAAGTTGCTCCATGGAAAATACGTGTGACCATGCCACCTTCTTGATCGATTGAAATGAACATCGGGATTTTGAGTTCTTCTTGTGCCAATCTTTGTAAACTTTGGTTAAGTTCATAAAGTTGCTTTGGAGATTCGGCATTGCGCGCAAAAAGGATGATGTTTCCCACCTTGTACTTTCTAATCAGTTCAATGGTGTGATCGGTTATGGTTGTGCCATCAATCCCGTACATCAATAATTGTCCAATCTTTTCTTCAGTTGTTAGTTGCTTGATGTTATAACTCATAAAGATGATACTTCTCCTTTAAGTGCTTAAATGATGCTTCACTTTCTTCAAAGCGCTTTTTAATTTGATGTAAATCAATGTTATCTTGTTCTAAAAATGCATCACCAACAAGAAGGTTTATAAATTTGTGAGATCCTTCTCTAAATGGTGGAATGAGTTCAAATTGAGGGTGAATTTTCTTGATGATGGCATACAATACCATACCAGCATAAACTAAATCCTCATCACGATCAAATACATGGAACTCAATACCTTCACAAAGGACATTTGCATGTTTTGAAAACATCGGTGTGAAATATTGTTTACGTAATTTAACACCTTCAAGATGATATGTTTCAAAATCTTTGATAACCTCATCTGCTTTTAACCAAGGTGCTCCAATATATGCGAATGGCTTCGCTGTTCCTCTACCTTCAGATAAATTAGTCCCTTCAAAAATACATGTTGCAACATAAAGAAAAGTTGTTTCTGCAGTTGGAATATTAGGTGATGGTGCAATCCAGGTTAAACCTGTATCTAGATAGGTCATACCTCTCTTCCAACCCGTCATAGGAATGACTTTTAAATCGACGTTAATTTGATAAACGTCATTGAAGAGTAATGCCAGTTCACCAGTGGTTAATCCAAAACGTTGAGGTAATTCATAATAACCTACAAACGAACGATAATTTAAGTTCAGAAGATTACCTTCTACTTTGTTTCCACCTAGTGGATTGGGACGATCTAAGACAACAAATGTTTTATGTTCTTCTTGGCATGCGATCATGGCATAAGCCATCGTATATAAATACGTATAAAATCTTGCTCCAACATCTTGAATGTCAAAAACTAACACATCGATTTGATCGAGCATCTCTTTGGTAGGTTTTCGTGTAGAACCATAAAGTGAGTAAACCGTCAAACCCGTTTTTTCATCAATATATGGTTCTTGATGAACACCTGCTTGAAGATTGCCTCTGATACCATGCTCAGGTGAAAACAATGCAGTTAACTGAACTTTTTCAAAAAGCACATCGACGCCAGAGCGAAATGATTGATCAACACCTGTTGGATTGGTAATCAAGCCAACACGTTTATTCTCAAACATGTGCATATAAGATTGGATGTTTTCAAGTCCGACTTTCATTTTTTTCTTCTCCTAAACTTATTAAATAAAGCGATGCTTTTTCATGAACCAACATAGCAAGTAACATCGGTAATGAAATACCCATGAAAACCAAAATCAGTGTCGTAATCGGTGTAAATAAAAGTAAAAATGGGATGGTATGGATGACAAATAGTAAGAGTGTTCTAAAGAAATACTTACCAGATAGTGCAAATGCCAACTTCATCATCAAACTTAATTGAAGTTTAGGATACAATGTCACAATCGGTAACGTATAAAGCGTTACAACTAATGCTGATACCATGAATGCAAAGGTGATGTAATATCCAATTTGATAAAAGATGTTGTCATCATTTTTGAGAATATCAACATAATATGTCACATTGAAGTATCCAATTAAAATGACGATGATCAAAATCAAACCGATTTGGAGCTTACGCATAAAATCATCTTTAAAAAATGAAAAGTATGACTTAAATAGTTTTGTCTCATTTTTATGCTTATATTCATAAAAGAGCTTATACCCTGCTGCTAGTGAAGGAAAAAGTGTCACAATGGGTATGGATGTCAGAATCATCAAGATGTTGATCATGATGATTCTGATGATCCAATCAGCTATCGTATTAATTTTTTGATATAATGATTTTTCGTAACTCATAAAACCTCTTAACGTTATCCAACGATACCCGTTCTTTCAATAGATTCAACGAAACCTCGTTGAACGAATAAATACATAATCAGTAATGGTAACATAATGAGTAACGCAGATACGTTACTAATGAGTGCTAAGAACAATGGATTGTCCCAAACATTTTGACCTATTAAACTTAAAGCTCCTGAATAGAATAACTGTGCATATACGTTTTCAGCAACGTTAATCAGTTTCATGGTTAATAATGGGAATTCAGAACTTGATGCTACTTCGAAAATCTTAACAAAATATGCATCATTCCATTGCCATACAAATGCGAATAAACCTACGGTAACCATCGCGCCACGTGCATTAGGTAACATGACATTCCAAAATGTACGGAATACAGATGCACCATCAATCATGGCAGATTCTTCCAACTCTTTAGGTAATCCTCTAAAGAATTGTCTAAATATGTAGATGAATATTCCTGAACGAATACCCATACCTAAACCACTCATCACATAGATCGAACTTTCCTTACCTACTAGACTGAGTTCTCTAAAATATAAATACTGAGCAAGTGATAAAGCTTGAGGTGGAATAACAATGGTTAAAATAACAAAGATGAATAAGATGTTACTGCCTTTAAAACGTAATCTTGAGAATGCATATCCAGCTAACGCAGTTGATGCGAGCTGTAAAATCATAACGATAAATGACATCTTAAATGTGTTCATTAATGCACGCCAATAATCCAGTGCTAACATCGATAACTTGATGTTCATGATGGACCAGTTTTCAGGAATCCAAACAACCGCTGGATTATTAACATCACCAGGTGCACGAAGTGCCATTAACACTTGTTGAATCGTTGGGAATAAAATAACGAAACACAAACCAATTAAGAAGACATATCTAAACAATGAGCCAAAAAATGCTTTTGCTTTCTTTTGACGTTTGTACATAGCTCTCGGTTCAGTCACTTTATCGACATAACCATGAATGGATGCTTTCACGTGATCATAGATGTTAGTTTTCATAGTGTGAACCTCCAATCTTTAAGCCTTTCGCTAAGACTGCGAGTGAGCCCAACATCACCAGAATCGTACCCACATAAATCCAAGCCATCGCTGAACTTAATCCCCAGTGTTGGAGTCTTAATTCATCAGAGATGATGGTTGATACGGATGATGTCAAGAATGTGTCAACAAGCGCATAAACTGTAACTGTGACTATATGTGGTGAAACGTTAGGCAATGTAATGAGCCAAAACATTTCATAGCTTGTAGCACCCTCGATTTTAGCTGCTTCATAAAGATGTTTAGGAACTGATTGAATACTAGCTAAAAATAGTAGAATCGGAACACCAGCAAGTGCTAAGATGTCATAAATACGTGAGATAAGACCCACAATAAAGGTGACAATAGCCGGTGTCAGCCCTGTTTGAATCAAATAGAACTCTAAATCAAAGATGCGGTCGATACCTGATTGTTCCAAAATTTGTGAAATAGCATCTCCACCACCTAAAGCGGTTGCCACGGCTGCAGAGTTCAAAATAACTGGAATAAAGAAGATTGCACGAACTGCTGCTCTACCTCTAAACTTCATGTTGAGTAATACAGCAATAAATAAACTAAAGATTAATAAAACCGGTAGGTTGATGAACGAATCAACCGTTGTGTTAATCAATTCGACACGAAATGACGATGTTGATGTGACATGCTCATTAATTGCATTCGCGTAATTTTGAAAACCAATAAATGTCTGTTGAATCGATCCTGCTTGAGGTACCAAATCATAAAAACTGTAGATGAGTGAACGAATTAGCGGTATCAAAAACAGTAAGAGAAATCCGATAACCCAAGGCGCTAAGAAGATTGCAGCCCAAATGCGTTTTTGATTCTTATAAGATATTTCAAAACGCTTTTTTTGATCTTTATGTGAAGGTTTAAGCATCATATCTTTTGTATTGGATTCCATCATCTTAACCTCCAATCACGATATAGTCCATCGCTGGTACGGTATAAGAACCCACCGTTTGTGGACTAAGATTATAATTGATCAATAGGACTAATCCCTGTGAATACGTGACACGATAAACATTAGGCATCATACGCTCATGGTTGATTAACTCACCCTCATGAAGACCTAGTGCATCCATTTCATGAACTTGTTGATCAATCGCATTAATCCAGTTTGTGAAATGTGTTGACATATAATAATTGTATTCAGTATTTAAAAGTTCACGTGAATCATCATAAGAAAGTGTATATTTAATGTTTGAGCCTGTTTCTAAAACTTTCAAGAAGGTGTATTCAAGACTACGTGAACTAGACATATTGATACTTTGTGTCGCATAATCAACTAATCCTGATAAAGCAAGTTGAAGTAATGGAATTTGATCATCAATGATTGAATAAAGAGTTGCTTCCGTAGGAAGATCAACAATCACATCGGCATATGGTATAGCAAAACCTAGTGGATTTTCTAGCATTAAGTTTTCTGTCATCATCGATAAAACATGTTCTTGGATTAGAAGAGAATCTTGCTTATAAAATGATGAACCCTTAGGATAATGACCTGCCAAAAGTGAACCCAAATAAGTTGTTGATATATACTCACCTTGATAATCTTTACTAAACGCTTCATAAATAGCTTCATAGTATAAAGGGTTAATGACATAATCATCTGCTGAATGTGTAAATTCTGTCTCTGAGTAAGGTAAACGTGTTGGATAATGATACTCAAAAGCATATGATAACGATCCATCGATACGACTAGCTGTATAGCGATATTGATCGAATAGCTTATCATACTTAGATGCTGTCATCACATTCAATGTGGTATAAAGTGGAATATCCATGCTGTCTAAATAATCTTTTAACATCGTATATCCTTTTTTACCACCGAGTACTTTTTCAATTTTTGCATCATTTTGCAAACCAGAACTTAAACCACCATTCATCATACCAAGATAAGTGACATTGATATGTTCAATACCTCGGTCAAGAAGCATGTCAATCATTTTCTTAGCTTGTTCAAACGTGGTCATGGCATTCGTTGTATAATATGGGATTCCTAGGAGGAATTCTTTTTTGTCATATGCACCAATAATTTCAGTGTTTAATACAGTTTGCGTGGTCGTATCGTTTTGTTGCATACCTTGATCTATTAAATAGTCACGATAACTTTTAGCAATACCTACATAAGAATTATCTTCACCTGATAAAAAGCGATATAAAACGCCAAAATCAGTTTCTACGATATCTTTTGTCCATAGATTAATGCCATATTGATTAAAACCTGAACCTAAAGTAACACGTTCAGTTTCACGTAAATCAAATGATGTATAAACTTTATTGTATGAATCAATTCTTCCGCTGACGTCTGCATGAATATTCGCCATGGCATCACCTTGCGTGATGATAGCTGCAAATCCAGCTTCTTGTTTAACCATACCATAAAGTGGAATACTAATTTTTTGTTGCGCTTCTTCCATCTTCATGGGTAGAAGAGATAAATCTTGTCCATATAAATGTTTACGATAAGGGTTTTGATAATACTTTCCATTGTCAAATTCAATCAGTGCACCGTTACCATCGGGTAATACGATATACCCTGGTTTGATGCGATCAGCAGATTCCTCAATCGCTGTTCCAAATAAGGGATATAACGAAATATTCGAAATCTTAATTTCACTTGGTTCAACAATTGAATCTCTAATGATGGTTGTCTCAACACCTTGTTCATTGAGTAAAACCTGAATAGCCACTTGAAATTGAACTTTTTCAAAGTAATCAAAATAACCGTATTTAGCATTTTCTTCAATTGCACGTTCACGTGTATACCCTAATTTTTCATAGAAAATGGGATATAGACGTTTGATAACAAGTTTAGACAAACCTTGATAATCATCAATATAATAAGCATTTAAATCACGATCAATGTTTTTATATGCATAATTTTGGATATATTCGCTATCTTCTAGTTGTTCCATATCTTCAACAGAAATATATTTAGGAAAAAATAAATAATCGACTTCAAGGTCTCTAATATCATAAAGCACTTGGAAACCATTAGGAATATACTTTATCGAATACGTTCTTTCCCCTTCTGCATTAAGTTTACTTTCCGGATGATAGATACTCATCTTATAGTTATTGATGGTTGCTACTGCACCTGTGTCATTATAATACGTAATTTCAAGTGTTGCCTTTTGCTTTTCAATTGCTGTTTGTGTGATAGGTTTAAGTGGGTTAGTTTCCCATGGATCTCTTTCAGTTGGATTAGATTTCCATACATAACCCGTTTGTTTATCAAGAACGTTAAAATAGGAAGTCGTTTCATCAAGGTAGAGTTCATAACGACTATTTGAGGTCACTAAACGATTAGTATTGGACAACTCCATCGCATCAACAAAACCTGTTTCAATAAAATTGATTAAATCAGGATTATCAATTTTATCAGCTTTTTCCATGTTGAATAAAAAGATATAACCAGAAATGATACCCACTAAGAGGGTCAATAGAATTATTTTTTTCATCATGCCCTCCTAATATCTCAGATTCAATTCTCGATAAATCGATGCGATAAACGAGATGAATTGCTGAATCAAATCAAAGAATAGTAACCCGATAAACATCATGACGGCCATGGCTAAAAAGGTTGCGATAAACGCAAGAATCGTTTTGCCTAAACCGTATTGATGGATATTCAAGATACCCATAAATAACATCCATGCAGCAAGCACATAAGCTATGCCCATGATGAGTGTATAAAACGCCATTTCTTCTAATGTTAAGAAGTTCGATAAAATAACTGCTGGATAACCAATCGCGATGATGGGGAATAGCGCGTAGCCTGTCACCATCACAATTTCTTTGAACTTACCCTTACCTTCCATGAGTGTTGTCACAGACCAGTTACCCACGGTGAATAAGAAAACCAAAAGAGCAACTGCAAAAATTTCTTGAAGAGAATTGAGTTCGATCGGATTATTCGGGTTAATTAAAATACCTTCGTATTGAAATTCAAAGATGCGGAAAACTGCAAATAGGAAAATAAATGTGACAGCAACCTGCATCTTCCCTTTTCCATAACGCTTAAATTCTTCGTATCCATCAAATGGATGAAAAAGAATCTGTTTAGGGAATGAGAAAAAATTAAACCAAAATGCTTTGAGTTTAGTCTTCATAAAGGATAGAACCTCCTTTACGATATGTTTTTCTTAACTTAAAGTACGCTAACGTTCCACCTAAAAGAACCACGACTAACATGATATAGCCAAAGTTATCTTTAATGATGGCATTACGATAGCCTTTAAAAGCCTTTGAATAATAATAGTGATCATGACCAAGTTCAAAATACGTCATGGCTTCTTTGAAATTGCCTTCACGAAGATAGAACTTACCGATACCGTTATACGCAATTTCATAATTGGTATTGAGTTTAACGACT
Source organism: uncultured Mariniplasma sp. (assembly GCA_964514865.1). Taxonomy (GTDB): domain Bacteria; phylum Bacillota_I; class Bacilli_A; order Acholeplasmatales; family Acholeplasmataceae; genus Peloplasma. Next base: position 12,146 of record CAZETB010000024.1, read on the forward strand.
TGTTCCCAAATCATCGCCGCATCTTCAAAACGTCCTTCATCATGAAATGCAATCGCTTGATTGACAGCACGACCAAAGTCAGTTAATCGATAAACGACAACGGTACGTGATTTTCTATCTAATACAAGAAGATCATCACCTAAATATCCTAAGGCTACGCCTTCTTGGAACTTATCAGATTGTGAACCTTCATCACCATTGATGTAAAGAAGATTTCCTTCTGAATCATAGGTGAATAGACGTGATCTCTTTTGATCTAATACGGTGTAGATACCATGATCAGTTGAAGCGATATCAACGAGCAATGATGGACCTGTTACAACATAGTTATTCATACCCACCATAAAATGTACATCTCCCATAGGGGGATGATAACCATTGCGTTTAATGACATCAACACCTTTTGGATTGATAAGCTGGATGGTATTTTCTGCTTGATCATTAGATGGTTTAGATGTCGCATAAATAAAACTTCTATCATCAATTTGTACAGAGGTGTATTCCGTTGGTAAAAAGAGTTTTAACTGTGCGATTTGAGCTTCTGTCATAAGTGATCTTCTAAATATTTCTAAAGGTGTTAAAGCAACTGGATTAACCCCTGTAAACCGATTAAATGTACCATCGGTATTGATTTCCATAATACCTTCATAAACGTTTTTAGCAACCACATACATACGTTGTGTGTTATCTACTGTAATATTTCTTGGTTCAAATTGAATCGTTTCAAATGTGGGATCATCCATATCAGAAAAGATATCAACAACTTCAAAGTCGTGATTGAGTTTAACAATACGATAGTTACCTGTATCAGCGATATAAATTCCTGAATCTTTCACATCGATACCATAGGGTGATTTTAAGGTGACATTTGGAAACTCTGTAACACCCTCTGAAGATAATTTATTGATATAGTTTTGTGTTAATTCGAATTCACTTCTTTCATCAACCTTTGCAAACTCATGATTGATGACAATCACTTTGTTTTCAACTGAATCCACCATATAAATCTTTTGATTATAAATGACGAAGTCTTCGGGTGATGATAATTTTGTTCCCAACGTTTGCGCATTGAAATAAGCTGCGTAGGTCATACCCGGAGCTGAGTGTACAACATCACCATAATAGGAGTAGTTGTATTTGATGGATGCAAATTGGAGGGGTAACGTGAACAGAAATGACACGATGAAAAACAATTTTGTCATAGAAACACTCCTTACTTCATACCGGAATGACTAAATGTCTCGACAATGCGTGACTGAGATAAGATGAAGAATGTGACTGGAACAATCATCATAATGAATGAGACTGCTGCAATCGTACCTGCACGTTCAATTGAACCTTGTGCAATTTGTCTTAAAGCGTAAGAAACAGGTTTTAATTCTTCACTGAAAATGAATGATCCACCATCCGTTGTCCATAACCGTTGGAACAATAAGATGATCAAGGTTAACCATGCTGGTTTAACCAAAGGCATTACAATTTGGAAGAAAATACGATATTCACTGGCACCATCAATCTTCGCTGATTCAATGAGTTCATCAGGAATTTGTTGCATAAACTGCTTCATCAAGTAAAGACCTAGTGACGATGCGATAGCTGGTAAGATGATAGCGAGTGGTGTATCGATTAAACCAATTCTAGAAATAATAATATAGTTTGGTGTTGCTGTAACCTGAGGTGCAAACATCAACGAGTACACAACAAGTGTAAAGATGAGATTTCTACCAGGAAACTTATACTTAGCAAGCGGATATGCACACATGGATGCGATCAAGACATGCCCTACTGTACCAGTTGCTGTAATTAAAATCGTATTAAAGAAATATCTTGAAAAAGGAATCCATGAATTACCAATCAATTCCGTTAAATCTCTAAAGTTATCAAATGTAATATTTCTTGGAAATAAGCGTGGTGGAAATAAGAACAACTCATCAAGTGACTTAAATGCATTAGATACCGTCATAATCAGTGGATACGCAGAGAATGTACCGAAGATGAGGAGTAATAAGAATAATGCTGCATCACCCCAACGCGAACGGTTTAATTTCCGTTTCTTTTTAAAATTCAACGTATCTTTTAATCTCTTTTGAAAGGTCTGTGTCATCTTATTCACCCACCTTTCTTAAAATACTTCTGACGAGTAAGTTAGCACCCATCATAATTAAGAATAACAATGTTGCAATCGCTGATGCATACCCTAACTCAAAGCGGGTAGAACCATAGTCAATCAAATGCGTAACAATCGTATGACCTGCATATTGCACGGACGGGAAACCTACCAGTTGCATCGATACTTCTGCAATCGCGAGTGATGTTGTAATCTGCATGACAGCACCAAATAAGAGTTGTGGTTTCATCGATGGTAATGTAATGTACCAAAGTTCTTGCCATCTGTTCTTAACACCATCAATCGCACCTGCTTCGAATAATGTTTTATCAACACTTTGAAGACCTGCGATAAACGCTAAGAAGGATACACCGAGTGATAACCATAATTGAACAATGATGATCACCCAAATGATATAATCCGTATCCTTTAACCATAAAATTGGATTATCAATAATCCCTGCACTGATTAAAAATGAGTTTAAGTAACCATGAATATCACCAGAGAAGATAATGAGCCACATTAAGAAGGCATTCCCTGAAATGGATGGTGCATAGAAGACGAGTGTCATAAATGCACGTAATCTTCGTGGTAATTCATTGATCAGCCAAGCAAAGACAAAAGCTAATAAATAGCTTACTGGACCTGTAACTACAGCTAGAATCAATGTATTTTTTAAAGCGATAACAAAGACATCATCGTCGAGTAAAAGTTTTGTATAGTTATCTAACCCAACAAAGCGTGGTGGCTGTAATAAGTCAAATGATGTAAAACTAATTCCTAATGACATAAATACAGGAATGACAGTGAACGTCATGAAAAGAATGACGTAAGGTGCCATTAAAATATATGAATGTTTATGTTTTTTAACCTCTCTCCACAAGAGTTCACGTCTCGTTTTTTTGGAGATAGTTGGTTGTGCTAGTTGATGTTGCATAAAACCCTCCTACTCGAGACCGAACTCACGGCGCTTCTTCAAGATTTCAGCGTTAATGGTTTGTACATAATCATAAATTGTTTCTCTTGCGTTTGCTGCTTCTTCATAAACCAATCTAAAGGCATTATCCAAATGTCTACCTGTCATGTAACCACCTGGAACTTCAGGTATACCTTTGACCCATTGCCATTGATCATATAATTTTTCGTATTCAGATACTTTCCATGGCAATTGACTCATTGCTTCAATGTTTGCTGATGGATAACGTGCTGCGGCACCTAAAATACCTTCCATTTCGCGACCATATTGAACTTGAATCTCAGTACTTGTCCACCATTTCAAATATTCCCATGCGTCATCTTTTTGATCGGATTGATTCAGAATCATGACACCTGTTCCAGTTGAAACGGTTTCTCTACGAATTTGTGTTTCACCAAATTCATCTTCATACGCTGTACCTGGCACAGGTATAAAGTTCCATTTGCCTCTAATTTCAGGTGCGAAAACGGATAATGTGTTATAGGTGTTATAGTAAGTAATACCAATTGGCATTTGTCCTGATCTAAAACGATTCACAAAGTTAGCTTCAACAGGGAATGAATAGTCGGTATAGAACTGTGTCCACATTTCAAACACCATAGGTCCTAGACCTTCATTAAAGCCACTTTCACGATTGTTGTTGATATAGAACTCACCATCATTTTGATAAAACAATGTTGAGAATATTGGGTTCGGAGGTAATTCTATGACGCTTCCTTGTGTTTGAGGAACAGGCAAATAAAACTCCAAATTATGCTTTTGTAAATCTGGGATAAGTGAAATCACATCGTCCCATGTCTGTGGAGGTAATAAGCCTAAATCTTCAAAGATATCAGTACGATAGAACAACATTAAGAAGATTTGTTGCTCAGGAAGTGCATAGACACCTTGTTCATAGGTATAAGGAACAACAGCACTTTCCATAAAACGATCTTTAACATCATCAAAGTCAGAGAAATTCGTTAAATTATAGGATGCATTTCTCATCGCATAATTGACAGGAACACTATTACCTAATCCCATCGCAACATCAGGACCAACTCCTGATAATGTTGCTGGTAACAAAACAGCACCGTTAACCAGTTTTAAGTCAACACGAATACCGGTTGATGGTGTAAAGGATTCATCGATCAGTTTACGAAGTACATTTGCTTGGTCTTTACCAATAGATAACCAAACTTCGATGGCTTCATCTGACTGTTCTTGCGTTGAACCAATTGATGTGTAATCTGTTGAGAATGTTGAAATAAACGATCTTAAATTAAACCATGTTTTCTCTAAGAAATTAGCTTTTGATCGTGGTAGATCTGCATCTAGACCATGAATCGCAAAATAATCGATTTCAATCGGATGCGAATTTAATAAAATGACCAATGTTCCAAGTGATGAAACATTTGCGTTATAGTTTGAAAGATTCTTATGAATCTCTCTTGGTTTCTTAATGAAATCTTCGAGCTGAATCAAAATGGTATCAAGAATACCGGTTTTTTCACTCTTTGAGCCCGAAAGTTGAATAAGAGCCTGTCTAACATCCGTGAGATTATCTTTTTCTGTTTGTAATCTTTCCACAAGATTAGGAATACGACTTGTTAATTGATAATCACGATATTGGTCAGGTTCTGGACCTGTATAAACTAATATCTCACGATAAAGACGATTGAGCTCGTCAATCGAACTTTGAATTTGAGCAATGAGTGGACCATATTCACCTAATGAGACTTCCATCTCAATCGTATGAACCTCTCCCGCTTCAAAATAGAATAGGAAAGCCTCGTCTGGTGTACCTAACGTCTGCATACGCCATCCGTTATCATGTTTGAATGCGAAACTTTCAAGTTCTTTAAATGGAATTTCACCATCGATATAAATATTTCTTCCAACATTCATACCTGAAGCAAGCTTTTGTTTAACGCGTAAACTGATTGCATATAAGCCATCTTGTTCAACGGTAAACTGCCAACTGATACGATCGCCTGTAACACCCCAGTTATTACCACCAATCGTGTTTAATTTAATCTTTGAAGGTGATGTGGGACGTGATAAAGGACTTGTGCGATCATTTAGTGCATAAAGTGTTGGTGATGTTGTATAAAGAGAATCTTCACCTTCAACTAAAGTGACAGATGAATCAGCTTCTTCATACTGGTTTACTGCGTAAGTTTGTTTAACTTCTTCGTAGGTTAATCGATCTTGAACGGATAAAACTTCAAGTGCTTCAATCATTAAAGGTTCACGAACAGCTTCTAAACTGATGCGGTTAATCCCTTCTTCAAAATAGAAGGCATAAGGTTCTTGAATATATCCAATTGAATCTTTAAAATAACTTTCCGTCCACATCGGTTTTTCAATTTGGCTGGGACGAATATCATTGCCATAAATATCTTGAATCACATCATTCTTATTGCCCCATATCCGGGAAAATGTCAAAGTCTTCGCACTTTCGAAAGGAACTTCATCGTTGATGTATAAAGCGCGTTCAATGGCAGAACTCTTTCCCGGATAGGGATAATAATGAAGTTTTAAATTATAAAATCCAGCGTCATTAACAAAAACTTCCCATGTTGTTAAACCCTCTTCTGAAGTAAGTAACATATTGCTCTTACCTTCATATGATGATAAAACTTCTACAGGTTCAGATGCTTCGATAAACGAATGACCTGGAAGAAGGATTTGAACGTTTTGTGGAAAAACGGCATCATAAGATGACGTATACTGATAATAATCCGATTGTTCAAAATAAGCTAAATCAGAAAAATCGAGCTCTTCATCACCCTTTGTATTGTAACTTAGCATATCCTGGTTCAACGATGTCACAACAACATCAATCACAATCAATGTGATCGCCAAGATTGCAATAGATAATAAGATAATGACTAGTTTTTTCACGAAAACACTCCTTCTTTAAGAATCCCCCCCAATGTGAGGGGGGGATTATAACTCACTACTCTCCTAAATAATCCAATAAAGCTGTAGTATAAATTGGTGCAATAGCATCCATGACGGTACGTGATGTTCCTTCACGAATAGCTAAATTGATATTTCTACGCCAGCCGTTTTCACTGTAGGCACCTATGCCAACAGCGTTTAGTAAATCAAGATAAATCAAATCATAAATTTCAAGATATGCGTCAACATATTCTTCTTTATCAAATTTGGTAATCAATGTACTTTCGAATTCAAGTTCGTATTCAGCATCTGTCTTCCATAATTGAAGTTCATTCCAAACTTGGAATACAAGTGCTTCTTTTTCAGCAGTCATACCACTTGCAAGATGATATACGGCAACACCAGATAATGGTGTGACATAATCTTTGGTGTAAGTAGGTGATACTGGATATGGAACAAAACCAAGTTCAAATGGTACTTGACCCCATCTATTATCTGCTGTAACAAACCATAATTGACCTGGATACATTGCAACATTACCAGCTAGCCAATCAGGTGATCCTGCATCATATGCAGGTGTTGGTTCAAATAATCCTTTAGTATAAAGATCACTTAAGAATGTATATGTTTCAAGTGCTGGATTTTGGTTAAACGCAACACGACCTGTATTCTTATTAATCAGTGCGCCACCATTAAGTGGTACCATATGTTCAGCGTATTCTGAGAACATGCCACCTAATGCATACTTGTTGCCACCCAATGCTTTAAGTGCTGTATCAACTGTTGTAGCCCATGCTTCAAAGGTTGTCCAATTCCAGTTGCCATCCAAGAATAAGTCTGTTGGATTTTGAACACCAAGGCTTGTTACTAAATCTGCATTGTAATATAAACCAGATGCAGCTGTTAATAAACCTGATTCAAAACCATATACATGATCTTGATATTCACTGACTTCTTTATAACCCTCACGAATATTAGATCCTGTTGTATTTAGATAATCATCGATAGGCACTATCGCTTCTGCAACCGCTAAGCGTTGAATCCAGTCAGAGACTGACCAATAGATTTCAGCCATGTGAGTACCAATGGTTGATGCATTAATAATAGCTTCTACGCGACCTGGTCCCCAAGGTGCATTCGATGGATAAGGAATGTACTGAACATCAACATTGTAAAGTTCTTCAATTTCTGTTTGTCTTTGTTGTTTTGCTAATTGTTGAGTTCCAGAATAGTCTGCATGGAATGGATCAACTTCATAAGGTGCACCATGCATAATGCGAATAACAGTAGGAGCGCGTTTGACACATTGTCCATTAATTAAATCTTCATGAACGCCGCATCCTGTAGCACTTAACACAATGATTAATCGTGTAACTGTTACTTCGTTACCATCACTACCGATAACCTTATAGGTTAACGTATAGTTACCTGCTTGTTCTGTATTGAGTGTTGCTAATCCTTCAACGGTAATCATCGATGTGATATCACCCGTTTCAGTATCTGTTGCAGTTACTCCATCTAAATGATTAAATGTGTCTCCAACGGTAATTGTCACTTCATTAGCTCCCGTAATGGATGCTGTATTCGTCGATGTTGGTATCGTTGGTACAGGTGTTTCTTCATTACCACCGCATGCAACCAGTGCTAATGCTAGTGTAACAAGAAGAAAGACTCCTAAGATTTTTCTCACGTGTTAAACCTCTTTTCTTCCATAGATATGGTATGATGACATTTCAAAAATAATCGATAGCTGTCAGTCTTATTATAACGAACTTTTGAGTCGTCATAACATACCTTTTTCGCTTTTTCGAAAACGTAAAATTATTTTCAAAATGGGCATCTATACGCGTACGCGTACGCGAAATGGCTAACACAAAGTACCCGATAGATGTTTCGGGTACTTCGTTAGCTTCAATTGATCTTTAAATTATGTTTGTTATTATCTTCTTCTCTTTAAGAAAACGATAAGTGCTGCACCTAATAAGATGCTTAATGACATGAATACTGCGCTTGATGTGTTAATTGCTGAACCACAACCTGTATCAGGAACGATTTCATTTGCTGCTTCGAGTGCATCGATTGCAGCTTGAGCAGCTTCAAGTGCTGTTTGAAGTGCGGCAATTTGATCAGCTAATGCACCATTAGCAGTTTCAGCTGCATCGATTTGTGCTTCTAGATCATCAATGAGTGCTTCAAGTGCAGCGATATCAGCAGCTTCAGCATTTGCAACAACGACAACATCGAAAGATACGACAGTTGCATTACCTGCAGCATCTTCTAAAGTAACTTCTACAGTATATGTGCCAGGAACTGCTAAGTCGAGATCGTCATCATCAGAAACGAACATTGCAATGTCTGCTTGATCATCAAAATTGTCAAATGCTACAACGTTAGCAAGAATAGCATCATCAACAGATGTGTATTCGCCAACTATAACTTGATAATTATCATTAACGACTAATGCCACTGGTGAAGTTTTATCATCAACAGTTAATACATAAGATGCTGTCTTAACGAAATCTTCATCAACATCTGGAACTAATGTTAAGTCATAAGAAACTGGTTGGTCAAATAATAATGCTCTTGCTGCAGTGTATGGTGCACCTGTAGAACGACCAACAGCGATTAAATAGCCACCATCTTCTAATGTTAAGTCTGCTAACCATGTTGGGAACATAGTTTGAGCGTTAGCTGGTGTGTTAAGACCATTTTCGTCAACTAAATCCCAGTTGTTACGGTTAATTGTACGAATAATCTTGCCATCGCCACCGACTTCAATGAAGACACCGGAGCTACCCCAAGAGAATGTTGAAGTCTTGAAGTTAGTTACATCTGTATACACGATAATTTCAGTTGCAAAGTTATCTTCTTGGACATTCTTAGCACCTGTGAATTCAAATACAGTACCATTTAAATTAATCGTTGGAGAAATACCTTCAATAAACACATTGTATGTGAATTCAAGTTCAATGGTGTATTCGCCAGCTTGTGGATTGAATACGTTTAAATTACCCGGTAGTGTAACTTCAATTAAATCAGAAATATCAACGCCATAACCATTGTCAGCTATAATACCTTCTAATACATCAACGGTAGTATTTTCATCGATGAAGCGATCAGCAACGCCAATATACTTAGGTGGCATAACGCCAATAACGATATCCACTTCTACTTCAGTAATCAATGTTTCAAATTCTGGATTTACTGTACGATAAACTGCTTTATAAACAGCACCGAAGTCCATAGAGTCAATAACTGTCACTGGAGCAGATGCTACATATGCACTTGTACCTGTGTCATACGTATAAGTAATGGTTTCAAGTACTGTATCATCAAGAGAAATAATAACTTGATAATCGGCATTCTTTGTTAAATTGATCAGTTTATCTTCTGCATCATACATATCAACATAAGTTGCTACGATATCATTAGGTAATGCAACAGGGCTATTATAATCAATAACCATATTGATACCTGGATTTGTAGCATCATCATCAGCTGCTGCTAAAGATGGGCCAAATAATGGAGCTTGATCTGTATAAATATATTGCATTGGTGCTAATGTATTATCAAGCATATAAGTTGGCATAGATTTAATGAAGTTAACTGTCTTAGCATTTTGTGCAGAGTCTCTATCGTTTGTACCAAATGATACAACTGTCCAACCAGCAGGAATTGTTACATAGTTTGGATCGCCAGCAATAATCGTTGATAATTGTTCAACTGGTGCATCAGCTGCAACATCTGCATTACGCCATGTAAGGTAATATAAAGGTTCAAGTTTATAGCCATCAGAATCAGTTGCATCTAACTTCATACGAATGTGTGTATTACGTGTAGTAACTGGTTTTGCTTCTGTAGCTGCTGCATCCCATGCTGCTGCTTCAGCTGCTGTTGCCAAACGCCAATCTGGTGCTTCAGGTGTACCATCGTTGAAGATATAATATGCGGAAATATGATCTTCAAACATTTGAAGTTTACCTGTTTCATCAAAGTATGAATACATACGATGCACGACGTCAGTAATACTTGTGCGTGCAGATTGTCCTACAATATCAGTAAGAACAACTTCTTCAGCAGTATCATTGATTGTCATAACTGCAAACGCGTTCCATGCTAATGTTCCACCAAATTCACCCTTCATGTAGAATCCATCAGCGTTGCCATCAGTAAACATATGTGCCATACGAACGGTTTGTCTAACAAAATGATAGCGATGTCCAGCATATTCCATATCCCAATAGGAATTACCTAATTTGGTTTTTGTACATGCTGCGCTAGCTTCAAGACATGCTTCTTGATCGTAAGGATAAAGATCGATCAATTCGCCTTCAGCTGCTTGTGTCGTAAACATTGTTGCGAATACGGCTGTTAAACCAAGCAAAAATAAAGCTAATACTTTTTTCATTTTTTCCTCCTAATTTTCGTTCTATTTTAAGTGTATTTTACACTTCTATTGAAAGCGCTGTCAATTTGAAATGGGATTGTTTCATGTTTTTGACAACGTATTCCACTTTTTGATTATTTTTTTCAAGAAATCCAATTTTACAAAACTGTGCCTGGTAAATAGCTATAGAACAGTCTCGAATAGGATTGACCTTGATATTCGATCGTAACTGTATAACTTACAGTCATAGCACGATCTGGCATTTTAATAACACGACCCGTGTTATCAACATATTCTAAGTCATGAGATTCAAACGTAATGACTGCATCACTGAAATCTTTATTCACACGATATTCAATAGCTTTCATTTCTTCAAACAACGGAACAAGACCTGCAGTTCTCATCGTTTGCGGACAATTCTTACCTGAAAAATCCACGTGATAACGCATATTTATTAAAGGCAAATTGTATTGAATGAGTAGATCAGTACCAAATTTAGCAGTGCGTTGCCATGTACGATACACATCAGCATCCGCATTAACGCCTGTTTCAATGCCTATACCATTACGATTTCCTCCACCTTGATAAAGTGGATGCTGTCCTGGAAGATATGATCCATCACCTGCATGATAAGCTCTCTCATTGGTTGGAATATGTTGATATAATGCTTTATCATCAATCGTGAAATGCCATGATGCCCAAAGTTCTACACCTGCCATCGCATTACCATATAAGTAATTAGCATGCGCTAACGCACCAGATCCAGCATTGGTATTTGCTGTATCGTGAATAACAACCCAATAAACATTCTCTGGGTTATATTGTGTAATACCTTCTGGATGAGGATCCATAGGTTCACCTGGGCGAATACCTGAACTTACAGGAACCATCTTGGATTGATTGATTTCATAATCTCCAAAGTAATAACGAGATACACTTTCATACTTGAAATCTTGGTAATCAAATCCAACACCAAATGCTGTCCATCTGTGTGGTGTTGTGTAGGTGACCATGCTGCTTGTTAGAATATCTAAAATGTTATTTTGATCTAAACTTGAATAAACCTCAAACGTGAAACTGTTCGTGACACTTGGGTCATTGACTAGAGCAGATGTGATCGTAACAATGCCTGGTGTATGCAAATACACAAGTCCATCAACTGTAACAGTAGCAATCGCTTCATTGCTTGATACAAACGAAACAGGTTCTTCTGACATAAATTGAGGGAAAGGAGTTGCTTCTAACTGAAGTGTTGTTCCTACAAGATTTTGATTGAGTGGGTTAACTGGTGCTAATTCAATTCCTGGATATGTCACAACATTTACTGTGACTGTCGCATTGATAGATGTGTTTTGTGATGATCTTACCGTGAAGGTGACAGGACCACTCTTAATAGGTGTAAATGTCCCGTCTTGTGTGATTGTAGAAATCAATGGTGCTGAAGTAATCCACTTGATGTATGTTGTTACTAAATCATAAGGTAATAGTGTGTATGAGAATTGATAACTATCGCCTATCATGATTTCATCAATTGGATTATCAATAATAATTCGAACAGGAATAGCTGGATTATATGCTGCTTCGCTGATGATATCGACTTGGTTAGTATAGAATCCTAATAACATGGCTTCAGTGATATTCTCAAACTTATTCATATCGAGTGTTGCCATACCCCAATGATTTAAGGTAAACTCTACGTTATTTCCGCTGTTTGATCTTGCTAGAAAATTCGTTGCATTTACGACACTATTAAAACGCGCATACGCATGAATGCTATCGGCATCTTCAATGATGATGCCATCTGTAACGTTGCTGATGTCATTTCTTTCAACTTTAAGTTCAGTTGCAGCATCAACAGTTTCTGCGGGTGTTATATGAATAGCGATTTCGACATTTGAGATCTGGTTATGAGAGACCAAAATAGTTCCTGATTCATAACCAGTGATGGTAATCGCATCTCCAGTGATATTTGATAATTGATTATGTTTTATGGTTACTGTGCCTTTACTGTCTGAGATCATGATAAAATCTTGAGTGATTCCTGATGCAGTTATATTCATAATCTCAATGTTTTCTGCTAATTCAGTAACGTGTACAAACGCACTACCTTGCATGTTAAATCCATTTAGACTAACATCCTTAGCGTTAACCTCAACTGAACCAATCTCAACTAAATCTTCAATGGCTTTAAGTTCAAGTCCATCAATATCAATGTTAAGAGGAGATGTGTATTGGCCATCATTAACCAAGATGGTTGTGTAAGGTACGACATCATCTAATGCATGATTGATGCTTGAGAATAAACTGATGCCATAGGTATATGTTAATCCTTCATAATCTAATGTGCCACTCGTCATGGATGCATCAACGATAACTTGATTGATTATGGTGACTTCAATCGCATCTGTAACTAATTCATTTAAGTTAGATGTTGCAGTAAAAGTGACTGTTCCAACACCTAATATCGTGATGATGCCTTCTTCATCGATGGTAGCAATCTCTTCGTTAGAACTCGTCCATGTGATGTAAGGATAAGCATTTG
>CAZETB010000025.1:0-21861 GCA_964514865.1 uncultured Mariniplasma sp.
GAGTTGATTTTGATGACATCGGATTTCCACCACTCGTAAGAGTTGATTTTGATGATATCGGATTTCCACCACTCGTAAGAGTTTAATTTCTTTACAAAACTCAGCACAATTATATCATGAAATACTTATTGCAAAACAACATGAATGAAAAATTCTTTCGAGATGATTTCATAACTGTGCTTTGTTAAGTAGCTTTACAATTATCGCAACTAAAGAATACAATTCCCTGTTTCAAGTAATTTAATACCGTAACTAGGTAGTATAAGTTAATCAGGGATTCAATGATAGATCGAGTTGAATCATGTGAGGTCATTTTGACATAATCGTTTTACTTGGAAGGATATGATTATCTATGAAAAACATCGTAAAGCTTTCGTTATACACCGCTATATTTTTAGCCATTTTTCTAAGAGGTTCTGATCTAATCAGTCGGTTAATCACCGATCAAGATACGATCACGAATACGTCTTTGTTGTTTCAGTATGGAGGAATGATTGGATTTTGTTTGTTCATCATTTTCATCGTCATGTTACAAACTGATAGTATTCAAAAGTTTAAATTATATCGGCCGAAATTATCCCAATGGATTTATTTAGTCTATGTGACTATCGGCTTAATGTTTATTGGTGTGACCCTGGTCAGTTTCACACTTCAAATTGCAATTATCATGGCCCTTCTTTTCATGCTGGTTACAGCTATTCTTGATATGGTTCGCGACAAGATCATTCAAGAAACAGAAGGAAAACATTTGCATCCCAAAAAGACTATGTAGAAAAAACCAACAAATCCAATCATCTGATTTGTAAAAATAACTCCTTTGTGTATATCATAAAGGTGAGAGGAGTTGTTATTATGTCTTTAAGATCTACGATTAGAAATCGTGTTAGCACGAAAAAGTACACAACCGAATGGGTAAATCCGGATAAAATCATCTCATTATTGGACACTGCTGTTTATGCACCCAATCATAAAATGAGAGAACCTTGGCGATTTGTTATCATAGAAGGTGAAGGGAAAGACAAGTTAGTCAATAACTATGTCAGTATGTTCAAGGAAAGTGAACGTGATGATCAACGTAAACTTTTATCTAAAGTCATGGAAGCTCCAGCTGTCGTTGCTATCATCATGAAAAAAAGCTCAGTACTTGCTGATGAAGTTGAAGATCTTCAAGCCTGTGCAGCTCTAATACAAAATTTTTTATTGCTGCTTGAAGAAGAACGCATGGCAAGTCATTGGAAAACTCCTAAATATATTGAATCCGAAAAATTCAAAGATGCTTTAGGCATACAAAACAATGAAGTCATTGTAGCTTTAATCATGGTTGGCTATCCTTTAGCAAAAACAGAGCCAAAAACACGTCAATCAGCTAAATCATTGACAACCATCTATTAAAAAATAAAAGGACACGGTGTGTCCTATAAGTCAATATAAACTTTACCTTCTTTGATTTCTACAGGGAAGGTTTTTAGTTTTTTAGTAGGCATTTTAATAAATCCAATGTGCGCTTTATCAACAACATCACCAGTTTTTACATCAAATGCTGCACTGTGTGCTTTACATCTAATATGATCTCCTTCAAGATCACCTTTTGATAATGAGGTACCGAGATGTGTGCATTTGTCTTGAATAGCATAAAGCTTTCCAGCTAATAAGGTAACCATAACAGCCGTTTTATCAATGACAACTCGTTTTTTAAAATCCTTTTCAAATTCTTCAAACAATCCAACATAGTGTAACATCGTCATTCCTCCTTTATATCTATATTATATGATATTTGGGTGAAAAGATGAAAATTAATCTTCAAGCTTGAACTGTCTGGTAGCAAAAACTGCTTTTTTCCAACCATTGATATATGTTTTTCTTTGTAGTTCATCCATATGTGGTTCATAAGAGACTTGTAACTGCCAAGATGATCTGATATCTTCTTTTGTTTTCCAATAACCCGTTGCTAGACCTGCTAAATAAGCTGCCCCTAATGCTGTTGTTTCTAAAATTTTTGGTTGATCGACTCGTAGATTAAGAATATCAGATTGAAACTGCATTAAAAATTGATTCACTGTAGCTCCTCCATCAACCTTAAATGATGTGATGGGAAGTTTTGTATCTTCTTCCATAGCATGCAAGACATCCATAGATTGATAGCAGATAGATTCCAAAATCGCACGTGTCATATGTGCTTTTGATGTTCCCCTCGTTAAACCAAAGATAGCACCTCGTGCATCTGAATCCCAATACGGTGTGCCTAATCCAACAAATGCAGGAACAATATAAACACCTTCATTTGATGGAAGGGACTTAGCCAAGCCTTCAGTTTCAGAAGCAGACTCAATCAATTTGATACCATCTCTTAACCACTGAACGGAAGAACCAGCAACAAATACACTACCCTCTAGGGCGTATGTCACTTGGTGATCAATCCCCCATGCGATGGTTGTAAGAAGCCCATGTTCTGAACGAATGGATTTACTTCCTGTATTCATGAGCATAAAGCATCCTGTACCATACGTATTTTTAACCATACCTTCTTCAAAACAGGTTTGACCAAAAAGTGCTGCTTGTTGGTCACCAGCAATACCTGCAATAGGCACTTTTGCACCAAAAAAATGGTGAGGCGCTGTATAACCATAAACGTGAGAACTTTCATTAACTTCGGGTAACATAGACAAAGGGATTTCAAGGATGTTACACAACTCTTCATCCCACTTTAATTCGTGTATATTGTAAATCAATGTACGAGATGCATTTGTGTAATCTGTGATATGAATTCCTTCACCAGTTAGTTTATAGACAAGCCATGAGTCTATCGTTCCAAAACGAAGTTCACCTTTTTCAGCTTTTTCTCTAGCACCTTTAACGTGATCAAGGATCCACTTAATCTTTGTTCCAGAGAAGTAGGCATCAATAAGTAATCCTGTTTTTTCTTTAAACAATGGACCATAGCCTTGATCATTTAAGTCATCACAAATAGATGATGTCTGTCTGGATTGCCATACGATAGCATTATAAATGGGCTGACCGGTTTTATGATCCCAAACTACTGTTGTTTCTCTTTGATTGGTAATACCGATTGCCTTGATATCTTGTGGTTTTAGATTTGCTTCCAATAAAACTCTTGCCATCACGGCTAAAACACTCACCCATATTTGATGGGGGCTATGTTCAACCCAACCTGGTTTAGGGTAAATTTGTTTGATTTCTTCACTTGCCATGGCTATGATGTTTGAATCATGGTCAAAAATGATGGCACGTGTACTTGTCGTTCCCTGGTCGATGGCTAAGATATACTTCATAATGTCTCTCCTTCATGTGTTTGATTGTGTACGGATTTAGTTGCAATGATATCAACACCTGTATCTAAGATATTTGCAACAATTACATCTCCTATTTTAACATCATTTATAACAATCACGTTATTAAGTTGTGACATAATGTCTTTAATCATCGCTTTAGGAATTGGATCTTTAGTCTTTACTGAAAGACGAGGTATCCTATCATATGTTGTTTTCACGGTTGTTGTAAGTACTCTTTTTGGGTTTGTCATCTCAGTGATGGCATAATTTAATCCTCTTGGACATTTATTGCCAGTAACATGAAGTTCTTGATCAACTTTTAAATGGCATCCTACAGGACACACGATGCACGTAAGTTCTTTCATTAAGATTCCTCCAATATGAGTGTGATGGCATCTTGCGAAATGAACGCATCTTGAGCAATTTCTAATGTTTCCATTTCAGCTGGCGCAATATATTTAGCTTTTTTAACTGCGATTACCTGATTGTTTTGATAAACCTTAAAGGTACCTGCAATCATTTTTTCAGTGGTACGGAAAGATAAAGTGATCGGTTCATCTAATGCAGCAAAATCAATTTTTTGGGGAACAACATAACGGATTTTAGATCCTGGAATGACATCAGCCTTTAAATAAGACTTTGGTTTCTTATGAAGAAGATAAGCTTTCGCATGAAGTCCTGCTAAATTGCCTTCTTTGCTCACCCAATCGACGAGATCATGAACATGCAGTGCATTTCCGCACACAAATAAACCGTCGACACTGGTCATCAGGTGTTGATCGACAACAGCGCTCTTCGTGGTTGGATTTTTTTCCATGTGGAGTGAGTCAAATAAAGCAACATCAGGTATAAGACCAACAGAGAGAAGTAAGGTATCGACATCAAATATTTTTTCTGTACCTGATATCGGTTGAAAATGGTCATCAACCTGTTGAATAGTGATTTGTTCCAAACGCTCTTTTCCTTTGATATCCGTAATGGTATGTGACAAGTATAATGGAATATTAAAATCATCTAAGCACTGCACGATATTACGTGTAAGACCATTGGAGTAAGGCATGATTTCTGCAACACCACATACGGTTGCACCTTCCAAGGTCATACGTCTTGCCATGATGAGTCCAATGTCACCACTACCCAAAATGAAAATACGTTTACCAACAAGATAACCATCCATATTTAAGTAGCGTTGTGCACTACCAGCAGGCATAATTCCTTTAGGTCTTTCACCGGGAAGTGAGATAGCACCTCGTGTCTTTTCGTAGCATCCAGAAGCAATGATTACAGCACGAGCTGTGATATGTTGGTAACCTTCTTTCATACTGGTCACTGTTAATAGAAAGTCATGATCCTTTTTGATATCGATCACGGTTGTTCCTAACATAACTTGGATATTTTCTTCTTGAAATTCTTCAATAAAACGATCAGCGTATTCTGGACCAGTCAACTCTTCTTTAAACATATGGAGTCCAAAACCATTATGAATGCACTGATTTAAAATACCACCAAGTGTTTGTTCTCTTTCAATGAGTAACAACTGAATATCTTGATGTTTTGCAGATAGTGCTGCAGCAAGACCTGCCGCACCTCCACCGATAATGACGAGATCAATGTGCTTCATCGCTTTTTGTCTCCTTTACTAAAATGGGTGTTTGTTCACCATCATAATTGATAGATGTCATAGGAATAGATGTTTCTCGATGAATCAATTTTAAGACAAGTGATTCACAGTAACCACCTTGACATAGACCGCTTCCCGCGCGCGCGCGTTTCTTTATACCTTTAACAGTATCACTACCAACGGGACCATGTATAGCATCGATAATTTCTTGTTCGGTGATTTTTTCACATTTACAGATCAGATTACCATATGCTGGTTTTTGTTTAATCAAGCGTTGTTTGTCTTCATCGCTCAGTTTGTGAAATACGATAGGTTTATGTCGAATAGGATCGAAGTTGTTTTTCTTTGGTGCAGAAAGATGCATAACTTCATTGATAAGATATTCAGCAATAGCAGGAGCAGCAGTTAAACCTGGTGAATCAATACCAGCAACGTGAAAGAAACCAGGGAATCGCTCGGATTCTTTGATATAGAAGTCATGATAATTAGAAGAAGCTCTGATTCCTGCAAATGATCTGATGACCATATCATAAGGTATATTAGTAGACAATTGTTTTAATTGATCTTTGATTTTCATAAGTCCATCACGTGTTGTAGCAGCATGCTCTTTATCTGTAATGCTTTCAGAAGTTGGACCTAATAAAACATTACCGTGCACCTGAGGAACAATGAGAACACCTTTACCAGCAGCTGTAGGAATCGGATAAAGAACATGATTGAAATGATCTTTTGCTTTTCGATCTAAAACAAAATATTCACCACGTCTTGGTTGAATCGTCAAAGGAAAATCAGGTTCAAGCATCATCGCAATGTGATCACTATAGACACCTGCACAATTGATGATGTGCTTGGTTTTGATGATATCACCTTTCTTGAGATGAACTTCGAAATAATCTTCATTTTTTGTAATGTCAACAACTTCTGAAGAGCGTTTAAATGATGCACCATTTTTGATAGCATTACTCATCGCTGCAATCGCAACTTCCCAAGGATATGTCACTTTTGTTGATGGTAATGAGAGTACTTTAGTGACTGATTTACTTAAATTTGGTTCATCACGAAAAGCTTCTTCAAGCGATATAAAATGAGGATTTAGAACCCCATTATAAAGTGCTCTTTCATAGAGTTCATCTAAGATATCCTCTTCAGTTTTATCATGTGCTACAACGTATGCACCCGTTCTTCTTAAAGGAATCTCTAATTCCTTTTCTAACGCTTCATAAAGCCTATTTCCAGCAACGCATAGTTTAGCTTTTAGCGTATCTTTTTCTGGATCATGACCTGAATGGATGATTGCACTATTAGCTGTTGTTTGATGGCTAGCAATATCGTTTTCTTTATCGAGAACAAGAAGTGAAACTTCATATTTTGATAGTTCTCTTACGATCAGTGAACCGATGATTCCTGATCCGATGATGATGTAATCTAACATAGTTCCTCCTTAAATAAAAAAGAGAAAAAATAAAACGAATTTTATTTTCTCTCTTCAACTCTTTTTTTGATTAACATGGATTACCAGAAATTTGGATTACTGGTAGTTACTGCGATAGCTCCTGAAGCTAAACATGCTTTGATCTGTTCTTTAGATCTGATTAAACCTCCCATCATGATGTCACAAGATAATCGTTTTTTTATTTCAGGAATAATCTCTGTGCAGCATGCAGGTAATACTTCTAGATAATCAGGATTGACCTTTGAAGCGACATCTAGACTTTGTTCAAGTGATATCGAATCTTTCAAGAAAAATCTTAATATACCAATCACTTTACGCTTTTTACAAACTTCGATGACCTTAGGTTTACTGGATATGATACCATCGACTTTAAGCGTTTGAATCAGATAAATTGCTCCATATTCATCAGAACTCAACCCTTTGATGAGTTCAGAATGAATCAATACTTTTTTATGCCTGTTTTTCATTTCTGAAACCAGTTCAGGTAACTGTGCTAACTGAAAGTTCATGAGAATACCATAAACTAATGAACTTTGTAAAAATGCTTTTAATTCTTGATGATTACTGATAGCGGGTATAACCACTTGTTCATTAAGCATTCCATAACCTCCTTTAAAATAAATAGCAAAATCAAAAATGCATAACTGCATTAACCGACTTTGCTCTCAATTCTCTAAGCTATCTTAACTTATACTATGATTATATACTGAATCGTTGATCAAGTCAAGAAGAGGTGACATTGAGACTTATTTCTCGGTCATATCGGTAACATTTAATTGATGTTGTTCAATTTCATAAGCATAACTTATAGATTCATGAATGGCTTGGATAAGATCATCTTGAAGAATTTTTAAATCCTCAGATAATTTAGGGTCGATATACGTTTTTTTAGAAAGTAGACGTATGAACTTTAGCGGATTTAATCCAGGTTCAATACCTTTTTTGTCATATGATTTTTTAAGCTTAATCATAGCGGTATACGCTAACACATGCCAAACTGTGATAACTTTTTTCTTTTGATTCATGGCGTTAAGAACATGTTTAATCCATGTTTTCCATGTCATATTCATATAGGCTAAGGGGTAGCAGGTTTTATTTTTTCCAAATAAAATGGCATGATAGATGGCATAACCGACTTGTTTAGCTGTGATCATAGCCGTGCCACCTTCAGGAAAGAAAATGACTTTGGGTTGATTAAAACGTTCAACAAAAATAGACCACACAGGTTTTCTACCTTTTTGAATACCAAAGATGTAAGGTAATTCTAAAATCACAACTTCAAAGTGGGTATCTGCATAAGAAAGTGCCATGTTTTCTTGCATCAGTCTACTTTTGATATAAGGATGATGATCTGCAAGTTTCATATGTGGCCACTTTTTAGCAAAATACGAGAAATAACTACCGCAGATGATGGCTTTTTTAACACCCATCTTTTTCGCACTCTTTAAGAAACGTTCTAAGGGATTGATATTGTATGTGATGTAGTGATCTAACACGGGAGCTTTAAACTCAACACGTTCATCAACGCCTGCAGCAAACACAAAAGCATCCATACCTGTCATAATCTCATCGAGTTCTTGATCAGTAAACGCATTAAAATCACCAAAGCGAAATGTGATTCCCTCTGGTAAGTCAAGATCATGATGATTGATGGGTAGTGCTAAACCGAAAACACGATGGTTTTCAGCAAGCATGATGCGTGCTGCATGTGAGCCCAGTAAACCTGTTGCTCCAGCGATGACAATGTTCATATCAACCTCTAAGATTTAAAATAATTCGTTCTTAAAATCTTTTTATAGATTTGGTATAAGTAACTGATGCGTCTTGATTCATTATCCGTGACATAAGGATCTTTAAGTGAGACGTAGTTTTCACCATCATAATAACTGTAATCCTTATATAAAACCATACTGGATGATGTACCAAACATATCTCTACCAATATAGTAAGTAGGATTAGCATCAAGGTTAAATAAACTGTTAAGTGTGGGTAGAATATCAAATGATGTCGTTAAATCAGTGATTTCAGTATGTGTGATATCACTTTGCCAAATATAGAGGTTACCATGATGTTTTAAGTGATACTCAGTAATACCACTATAAGTCTCATAAACCTCCTGAGGCATGGTATAGGGATAATGATCACCTGATAACACAATAACGGTATCATCAAGTAAACCCTTCTCCTCTAATGAATCAAATAGTCCACCAATCATGAGATCAAGTTCAATCTGTGTTGCACGATAAACATTCATCACCTCATCATCGTTTGGATAGAGAGCAACAACATCTTCATAATGCTCTTTAGCTACGACGTGATTGAGTGTATAAGGTGAATGCCCAGAATATGAAATAACAAAGCTAAAGAAGGGGGTATTCGTTGGAAGAATTAAGTCAGCAGCGGCATCAAAGAAGATGCTATCAAACTTACCGCCATCTTTAGAAAGCCCTAATTCATCACGACCATAAAATGTATCATATCCATAATTCTTATAGATGATATCTCTTCGGTAAAATTCTTTATAGTTACCATGAAATGCTTGTGTCAGATATCCTTGATCTTTAAACAAATTGCCTAAGGCATAACTATAACTATTTTTTTGGAATGTCGAAACGGTAGGACCATCTTCAATTGAGGGTAGAAGTCCTGTATTAAAGATAAATTCAGAATCACTTGTCGTACGTTGAAAAACGGATGTGTAATGATTTCTAAAATCAATACTTTCATTTTTTAAATGATAGAGGTTTGGTGTTAACACAGGATCAAGTGCGATTTCATCATAAGACTCTGCTAAGATGAAAATTAAATTTTTACCTTCAAAAATACCACTGTAAGCATGATTTTCTTCATCTTTTGGGTGCTCTAAAAAGTATTGATCAATCTCTTTAACATCTTTGTTTAAACGAAGAGGTGGTGTGATTGAATCCATGAGATCTCGTCCCATTAAATGAAGTACACCAAACTTTTCAGCAAAATCACGACGTGAATAAACGGTTTGATAAAGGTAATAATCGGATGTAAACATCGTTTGTCCCTTAAGGGGAATTTGCATATTCAAACCTAAGAGAATAACCATTAAAAGTGTCATAAGCGATAACACCACGGATTTCATGCGAACGGGATGAAGTTTCATCCGTTTAAATGATGTAATAAACACCCATAACGAAGAGATAGATACAAGAAGAATTACAGGATGTAACCAATTGATGCGGTACATGCTTTCCCCAGATTCCAGACCTTCTCTAAGTGTTAAGGCTTCTTTAAAACTGAAGTAATCATTAAAGATTCTTAAATAGACATCTTGTCCAATGGTATATGCAGTAAACATCACAACTAAAAAAATACCAGTAAACATACGCAGTTTAACAGGTAATAAGCTATAGATAATCACAAGAATAATAATGCTGATAACCAAGCCTAAAGGATATGTCATACGCAACTGATCAGCATTCTTTAACATGAACAATAGTTCCATCACGATCAAACTACCAGATAGCATGAGCAAATCTCTTCTCGCCTTAAAAAATGCAATCAATTGTTTTTTATAAAGATAGAAAACAGATGACATAATACCTATCGCTTCAATGAAAAGAACCCACTGTGCAAAATGGTTCCACACGCTATCGTAGGTGTTTAAAATGATGCGAAAGATAAAAATGATAATGAGTAAAAACACACTTCCCATGATGCCTAATATACGTTTGTCCATACCTAGTCTCCTCTAAAATGAAGTCATTTTCATTATACAACAAAAAGACCGGTTCAATAACCAGTCTTTTTAGAAGTTGATATCAATGATATTGAATGCTTTAATACGTTCAAAGGGTGTCAAAATGATGAATTGATGAATGCGATCAATCTTTTTAATTTTTCCCCAGGTGTTTTTGATATAACCCTCATCATAGTATGTCAGTGTAATCTCTAAATCTTGATGAAAGGCCAAACTGAGCTTTTGATTGAGTTCATCATATTGATCATCACTAAGTTCAGGTTTTTCCTGTTTATTCAAACGAAGTTTTAACTCCCGTATCATCGCACCATAGCCCACAAGTGCATCAAATGGAGCCCATTTAATAATACCGCGATCGACATAGTGACTAGGCATGATGGCCTCCAATCATGCTGTTGCGCGCTTTGATGGTTGAAGATTCAAACTCACTTGATGCGCGGTTAACACTGTTTTTTCCATATTTGAATTTAATATCATCCATAGCTTGATGAAGGTGATGCTCCTTCATCAAGTGTTCAACATCCTCAAAAAGTGAAAACTGATAAACATGCTGGTCTGAAAGGTTACCTACACTGACGTGAACGCGTCTGATGGGTTCATCTTCATAATAGGTTCTAAAAATATGTAGGCATGTCTCATAGACAACAGATGCATTTGATGTGGGTTGATCTAACGTGATTTGACGACTGAAGCCACCACCGACTTCTTTGCTATAGGCAATACCAAAATGAATGGTACGTGCAACTTTTTTATGAAGGCGGAGCCTTCTGGTGACATCATCAACCATCTCTAAAATAATTTGGAAAACGTCAGGGGGAAAATAATCATGAAAAAGCGTTTGACCGGATCCATAACTTTTACTGACTGATCTGATGTTAAGTTTTTCTTGAATCATGCTCATATCGATGCCATGTGTATGATAGTAGAGTTCTTCACCAAGAATACCGAAAATGCGCTTTAGCGTGTCTGGATTATAGTGAGCAATATCACCAATCGTATTGAGACCAAGCCGGTTTAAATGACGTTCCATTTGACGGCCAATCCCCCACATCTCAGACAGTGGTGTCACAGGCCACAACTTGGTAGGAATATCTTCATACGCCCATTTAGCAATAAAGTCAGGTGCTTTTTTGGACTCGATATCAAGAGCGAGTTTTGCCATCAGCATGTTTTGTCCAATACCACATGTCGCGTAAAGTTTCGTTTCTTCATAAATCGTTTTTAAAATAAGTTTTGCCATCTCAAGTTCTGTCATCTGATAGTAGTTGAGATATTCCGTGATGTCTAAGAAAGCTTCATCGATGGAATAGACATAAAGGTCGTCTTCTGAGATAAATCTCAGATAGATCTCAATAATCTTGGTGGAATACTCTAAATAGGTCTCCATACGCGGTTTTTGAAAAATGATGGGTAAATCAGGTGGGATTTCATGAATGCGACAGCGACTGGGAACACCCAACGTCTTTAAATAAGGTGATACAGCGAGCACGATCGATCCACTACCACGTGATTTATCAGCGACCACAAGTGGAGTTGTAAAGGGGTCCAAGCCTAAAATAGCGCATTCAACAGAAGCGTAGAAACTCTTTAAATCGATGCATAAAATGTGGCGATAAAGTTTGTATTCTTCCATGTGGCAACCTCCTTTGTGCCATCATTATATCAAGAATTTTTCAAAAGAAAAGAGTGCGGAGGCAAGAAATTGAGTGAAAGTGTTCTCTGAAAAAAGTTACATTTATAGGTATTCTAAACGTAAGCGTTTTAGTAAAAAATGTGTTTAAAAAAGAGGTCGAAATGGCTCAAATTTTCTTACGTTAAAAAAGAAAAGCATGTGCGCGCGCACATGCTATCTTCTGATAGGATCAGGATAAGTTTTACCTTTTAAATCAATGGTTGCAGATGCAATCACGATATCTTCAAGAGGACGATCGCGATGATCTCGTGGGACAGCAGCAATCATGTCGACGATTTCAATGCCTGAAATGACACCACCAAATCCAGCATATTGTCCATCGAGATGTGGTGCATGTTGATGCATAATGAAGAACTGTGAAGTTTGTGAATTAGGATCACTCGTACGTGCCATCGAAATCACACCCCGTGTATGACGCAAGTCATTCGAAAAGCCGTTCGATAAAAATTCACCTTTGATGGGCTTCAAGTCTTCAGTTCCCCAACCACCTTGAATCATAAAACCGGGAATGACACGGTGGAAGATCAGTCCGTTATAAAAGCCGCGATTCACGAGTGCAATGAAATTATGGACGGTATTGGGTGCAACCTCTGGGAAAAGTTCGATCACAATGGATCCTAAATCCTTGATGTTTAGGGTGACGACAGGATGATCGTCATGACGATATGTTTGATAGTTCATCTTCATATTCCTTTCTTTCGTTACAATTTTTTTAGTTTTTCATGATAACGTCTAAAGCTAACAGTACCATAGACACCGATGATAATCATGAGACTACCGATGTAATGATAATACGATAATGTTTCATTTAAGAGGACAGCTCCAGCAACGATAGCAACAATCGTTGACAAATTAGAGTAAATCGATGTGATGTGCGCAGGTGCTTGGCTGAGTGCAAAATTGACTAAGAAGAACCCACCAATCGAAGCTACAATACCTAAATATAAAATAGGTAAAACGAGTTCAATGTGATAAAGATTAGTGATATAGTCTAAAAGACGTTGTTCACTGATTAGTTTGGTTAGATAGAAGATGTTGAACACAACAGCACCATAAAGCATCATAAAATAGGTGATCTCATAAGGTTTCAACTGCTTAGAAGCACTTCGAGATGCAATGTTGAAAAATGCAGCAGATAATACAGCTCCTAATAATAAAAGATAACCCAATGCCTCAAAGGCTATGCCATCTTGAACCTTGAACCATTGAATGAAAATAACACCAGCTACAGATAACAAGATAAAAACAAACTGGATAGCCTTTGGTTTTTCCTTCAAAATAAGTGATGATAACAATGTTACAAAAATCGGAATCATCGCAATCATCAACCCAGCTTCACCACTTGTCGTCAATTTGAGACCATACGTTTCCGTTAGAAAATAAAGGATAGGTTGAAATAAAGCAACCAAAAATAAGCTTTTCATATGTTTCTTTTCAAAGCGAATGGTGATGACCTTCGTCAATCTAAGTACTTCAAAAGCCAAAAAGGCGATCAGAAATCGATAAGCGATTAAGCCAATCGGACTGACATAGTTCATCGCAACCTTAGAAAACATAAATGTGAAGCCAAAGATAATGGCATAAATGATACCTGCAACATGCACTTTTTTCGACATAAAAACCCTCAAGAATAAACAAGTTATGGTACTTACTTAATCATCATAACAGTTTTTTTAGGGATTGTCATTAAATTCATCATTTTAATGATGGTTATATATCAATAAAAAAATAATGATAATATATTGACAATAGTGTACGACATACAGTATAATGAAAATCGAGGAGTGATGATATGGACCCCAATGTATTAAGTAATCTCAGTGTTGAATTAAAACGTGGGACACAAGTGCTAGCCGTGTTAAGCCAGTTGAAAACCAATCAATATGGCTATTCATTACTGCAAGCACTTGAAGAAAAAGGTGTATTTATTGAACCGGGCACACTCTATCCTTTGATGAGAAGGCTCGAAGCTCAAGGTATGCTAAAAAGTGAATGGGATACGAGTGAATCTCGTCCAAGAAAGTATTACTGTCTATCAGATGAAGGTGTCAAAATCTATGAAATGCTCATTGAAGAATGGCAGCGAATCGTCTCTGATATGGATCGTTTAATTAAGGAGGAAAACCATGGAAAAAATGATTGAACGTTACATTTATGCTGTAACAAAACGCTTGCCAGAAGCGATGAAAGAAGAAGTTAAAGAAGAACTTAATGGTAATATTTACGACATGTTACCTGAAAACCCAACGGATGAAGATATCGATAAGGTATTGCATGAACTAGGTCATCCCAGAGAATTAGCACGTAACTACCGTGGTCACGATCGCTATGTCGTATCACCTCTGTTTTATGATGAATACATTCAAGTCTTGAAAATTGTTGCTATTATCTTTGTTGCTATTTCCTTAGTCTTTGGTACATTTGATGCCATCATTCATGTTGAAGCTCCAACATTTATTGGTGGGTTTGCAGAAGTATTTGCAAAAGTTATTTCAAATGCTGTAGGTTCATTTGTTAATGCGTTTGCTTGGACAACCTTCATTTTCTGGATGATTGAACTCGCTATTAGAAATAAAAAACTTCCTGAATGGAAGGTTAAAGATCTACCAGAACTACCTAATCCAAAGACAACCAAAATTTCACGTGTTGAAACGTTGATCGGACTTGTATTAGGAACTGCATTTTCAGCAGTCTTCATTATTTTCTTAATCCGTTATATCGACTTAATTGGTATTTATGAAAACAATGTGATGGTCGCACAAATCTTTAATCCTGCTGTGACAGATCAATTTATCATTTACTTTATTATCAGTGCAGTCATTGGATTTGTTGTTAGTTTGATGAAACTTCAATTCGGTGAATGGCGTATAAGTCTAGCTATTCTTTATACAGCTCAAGAATTGATGTCAACCATACTTTTCTTAATCTTCATTCGTATGGATAACTTAATCTTAAATGAAGCATTTGTTAAAGTAGGTAGTTATGTTGATCAAACAGCAGCTCAAATCAGTGCACATTTTGATAAAGGTGTCACTGGATTAACAGTGTTTATCATTATTGTTGTTGTGATTGATTTAATCTCTACATGGGTGAAGACACTTAGACAAAAGAAAGCGTAAAAAAAAGTGCTGACATCAGCACTTTCTTGTTTCAATTAATTAACGTATGGACGCTTTTCTTCCTCTTTATCAAGAATAGGACGCTTTTCATCTTCGATTTGTTTTTCCTTTTCTTTTTCTTTGCCTGCGTTAAGTGATTTAGAAAATTCTCTGTATTTCTTATAACCACCATAACCATCATAACCGAGATATCCAGAACCGATAATGGCAACGATTAGGAAGAATATAGCAACAGAACCTTGATCAAAACCAGGTAATACGGCAATAACGGTACCTAATGTTAAAGCAGCGATATGTACCCAAAACTTAGGAATTTCTGTCTTTTCACCAAAGAAGACAACAGAATTAAAGAAGACAAGACCTCTTGCATAAAAGAAGAATGCGAGTGCATAACGATAGACATAACCCCATACGGCTTCATTGGCTAGATCTCTTGTGATTGCAATATAAATCATTAATGCACCAATGAGGGTATCGAAGATGATTTCAATCAAATTCATGGTGCGAAGAACTTCTTTGTTGAGAGATTTCATTAAGGGAACAACTCTGAAAAGTGAGAAGACCACAATCGAGACACCGGTAATGATATAAACAACTTGATCGTTAAATGCAGAATACAATCCAATACCGAGAAGTATTGCTGCTAAAACAAATTTTAATACCCATCCATAACCATATTTTGCTTGACTCATCAATCTTTCCTCCACTCATTTTATCTAATTGCATTATATAGCAACTCATAAGAGAATGCAATCGATAAGTGATGATGTGAAAACGATGTGATGTATAGAAATGCCTGATTTTATGTTATAAATAAGATGATACGAAACGAAAGGATTGATAGTATGAAAAAACGAATCATTGCAGCGATGCCTCTGATCAGTTTAATGTTATTTTTGTTTTTTGGATTATATGATGGTAATTGGAGTTTAGGAGCAAGTTTCTTTTTCTTAATTCCGATTAGTTGGGTACTTTTAAGTAAAAAACCTTTTAAAAGATTATCAGATATTATGCCACTTGTTGCACTTGCCGTCTTTTTATGGATTGGTTTTGGTTTTAAAGTTTGGCATCCAACATGGTTAATCTTTTTAGCTGTTCCTCTTGTTAACTTAATCGTAGAAAAACGTATTGATGCAAGAAAGTTAGTTGCCATTTGTGTAACAGCAGCCTACATTACGATTGGTTTGATTACAAAAGAGTGGCATCCAACATGGATTATGTTCTTGTTAATACCGATTATTAATACCATTTTCTTACCGAGAAAAACAAGTTTTATCTACACCAATGATTCTTTTAGAAGTCGCGTCAGACATTATGTCATTGATGAAGAAAAGGATGAAGATTAAAAAATGGAGAATGCATCTCCATTTTTTTATGCTTTAGTTGTTGATAAAATAAGGCTCTTGGGGTGTGATTAGAAAGAAGATCAATACACCAGCAACAAGTCCACCAAGGTGTCCATAAATGGATATATTAGCAATGACAAACGTGAGCAGTAAATTGAGGGCCATCAAGTTTTGAATGGAGCGAATGGTTTGGGGATGAAACCAATTCTTTCTTAGAATCGTGAGCATAAACAATCCACCCATGATACCAAATATCGCACCTGATGCACCGACGGTCACCGTGTTGACATCACCAAAGTAAGTGATAACTAATGATGAAGCGACGCCAGAAACAACATAAAGTAAAAGATATTTCCGAGGTCCAATTAAACGTTCCATGTGACCACCTAAATAGTATAAGACATACATGTTCATGAGGAAGTGAAAGACGTTAGCGTGTAGAAACATACCTGTGATTAAGCGGAAGTATTCACCTTGATCAATGATAAATGGCGGATAGATGGCACCTAATTCGATGAGGTTTTCAATACTAAATCCACCTGTTAAAAGAGTTGTTACAAAAAAGACAAAATTAACTGCAATGAGGATTCCATTAATGGGATGTTTTTTTATATAAGTTGTGATGATATTGTTCATATGTGTGTGATGCTCCATTCAGATAACTTCTTACTATATTCTATCACAATCTTTAGATTGATTAAAATAAAAGACAGAGCTCAACTCTGTCTAATGTTTTTCTCTGACGAACACATCATTGTATTGACGATGCACTTTGATGAATGTTGTACATTTAGAAAGTTGTTTCAATGTAGGAGCTCCCACATAGGTACATGTCGATCTTATACCACCTAGAATATCTTTAATCGTTGTATCAACTAATCCTTTGTAGGGAATTTTAACAGTTCTACCTTCGGAACTGCGGTAGTCAGCAACTTCACCATGATGTTTAATCATGGCTGTTGATGAGCTCATGCCATAAAATTCAACAAATTGTTTTTTAATAAAAATGGTTTCATTAGTTTCTTCATTACGTTGTAAGGTATCTTGGTATTCCGTGATGACTTGTCCGCCACCTTCAACATGACCTGCGAACATACCACCGAGCATAACAAAATCAGCACCTGCACCAAATGCTTTAGCAACATCACCAGGACAGGTACAACCACCATCACTGATGATATGTGCACCTAAACCATGGGCAGCATCTGCGCATTCGATAATGGCAGATAATTGGGGGTATCCTACACCTGTTTGAATACGTGTTGTACATACAGAACCAGGTCCAATACCTACTTTGACGATATCAGCACCACGCAAAATGAGCTCTTGAGTCATATCAGCAGTAACGACATTACCTGCGATAATGACATGTGATGGATAAGATTTTCTAACACTTTCAACAAAATCACCAAAGTGTTCAGAGTAACCATTAGCAACATCGATACAAATGAACTTAATTTCTGGATGATCTTTTAAAATCTCTTTAAGTTGGTTAAAATCTTGTTTAGATGTACCCGTTGAGATTGCAAAATGATTGGGGTTGAGTTCAGACATAGCTTTTTCGATATCAGATTTATCATAACTTTTAACAAGACACGTAAACAAACCATGTTTTTGGAGTGCTTTCGCCATGTCGATGGTACCAACACCATCCATGTTAGCTGCCATGATGGGAATGCCTTGCCATGTGCTCTTGGCATGTCTAAAGGTATATTCACGATTTAAGTCAACATCACGGCGACTGGATAATGTCGAACGTTTAGGTCGGATTAATACATCACTGAAATCTAGCTTGTCATCAAATTCAATTCGCATAGCGCACCTCGTTATGGATTTATTAACTACGTTACTATTATATGTGATAAAGACAAAGAGATAAAGGCTAAAGTGATAAAATGGAAAAAATATGCATAACCTCATAATGGTTTAAGTGAATAGAAACAACACATTTTATAAATCCTTATGCTATAATGTGTTTGCAATCACTCTCGGGTAGTGGCTCAGCTTGGTAGAGCGCCTGGTTCGGGACTAGGAGGTCGCAGGTTCAAATCCTGTCTACCCGACCATGTCGACAACAATCATCTTTGATGGTTGTTTTTTTGATATAATGAAAGAAAAGGATGATGCGTTATGCGTTACTTATTGATGCTAAATAGTTTCAAAGGAACACTCACAAGTCAAGAAGCCAATGAGATTGTCAAAGATTTAGTCTTATATCATGATCCTACGGCTAACATTAAGGAAATCACAATCGCAGATGGTGGTGAAGGAACACTTGAAGCAATGAGCAAGATGATACCTGGATTTTTTGTTATGAAAGAAGTTACTGATCTTTATTTTCAACCGATTAAAGCTCCTCTTTTTATATCACATGATCACAGCGTTGCAGTCATTGAAATGGCTAGTGCTGCTGGCATTGGTTTAAAAAGAGCTGATATGGGTCCAGATATCGCAACTACTTATGGTGTTGGTGAACTGATGAAAGAAGCATGTCATTATGGTGTTAAGAAAATCATGATTGGATGTGGCGGAAGTGCAACACATGATGGTGGTGCAGGTATGATGGCTGCGTGTGGTGTAAACTTTTATAACATCAAACATCAATCATTTATTCCAACTGGACAAACATTAAAAGATATTGAATCCATCGAATTTAATCACATCTATCCTGGATTACGTGATGTCACATGTCATATCTTAACTGATGTCAGCAATCCACTTTATGGTGAGCATGGTGCATCTTATACATATGCTGAACAAAAAGGTGCAGATTTAAAGATGAAGAAGATGTTAGATGAAGGTGTTATGCATCTAGCTGATATTATCATAAAGACAACTGGAAAAGATGTAGCAGAACAACCATACATGGGAGCTGCAGGTGGATTATCTTATGGGCTCCATGTCTTATGTGATGCTTGGATATCGCTCGGAATTGATATGATCTTGAGTTTCGAAGAAGCTAGAAAAGCGATTCTAGAAGCTGATGTCATGATTACAGGTGAAGGATCACTTGATGAACAATCACTACAAGGCAAAGCTGTCATGGGTATTATCAAACATGCTAAAGAACATACTAAAATTATCGCATTAGTCGGTCAAGTCAAAGGAGACAAAAAAGTCTTTATGGATCTTGGCATTGATGAGATTATTGAAACAAACCCAGATCATCTACCCTTTGATCTGATCAAAGATCAAGCTAAAGAAATGATGATTGAAGCATGGCATAAGGCTATGAGAAAACGAGGTTAAATGATGAAAAAATGTTTACTTGTTATTGATTATCAACATGATTTTATTGATGGTGCTTTAGGTTTCCCGAAAGCTAAAACATTAGCACCTGGTATCAAAGCACTGATGAAACAATTTCATCAAGAACATCACGATGTCATCATCACATACGATACACATGATGAAACCTATATGAAGACAGTAGAAGGCAAATACCTCCCCATACCTCACTGTATCAAAAACACAAAAGGTCACATGCTCTATGAAGACATCAGAGATGCATTAAGTGATCAAGATAAAATCTATGAAAAACCAACTTTTGGATCACTTGAACTCGCACATGATTTAAAAAAACAACAGTATGATGAAATTCATATCGTTGGTTTAGTTACCAATATTTGTGTGGTTTCAAATGCGATATTAGCGAAAGCTGCTTTACCAAACAGTGAGATTATCATTCATCAAAAATTATGTGCTAGCTTTGATGAACAAGGTCATGAAGCAGCACTTTATGTCATGAAATCATGTCACATGAGAATTGAGGATTAACGATGAAAACATTAGGATTACTAGGTGGCATGAGTTATGAATCCACAGCTGTTTACTATCAAATTATTAATCAGGAAGTTCAAAAAAAACTAGGTGGCTCTCATTCTGCAAAACTCATTTTATATTCTTTTGATTATCATGAGTTAGAAACATATTTAATTCATAGTGATATGAAATCTATTGAAAATCGGTGTGTCGAAGAAGGCATGAAGCTTTTAAATCATGGTGCTGAACGCATCATGTTACTAGCTAATACAATTCATTTAGTGAGCGAAGGCATTGAGAAACGATTAAACACTAAATTGATACATATTGTTGAAGAAACGTATCGTGAAGTTAACACATCATCACTCAAGCATGTGGGTCTAATTGGTACAGCTTACACCATGCAAAGCGGTATGTATGAAACATACTTTAAACCAAGAGGAATCAATGTATCAGTACCTAAAAAAGATGATCAAGAGATCATTCATAACATCATTTATCAAGAACTCATTAAAGGCGAGTTTCTTGAGACAAGTCGTCAGGCTATCTTGGAGATTATTGATAACATGAATGTTGAGGGCATTATTTTAGGCTGCACAGAACTACCTATACTCATTAAAGAAGAAGATCTTAAGATTAAGCGTTATGATACCATGATGATTCATGCGAAAGCTGCAGCAGAATGGATGTTACAAGATGAATAAAATATATGAAGCAATCATTATTGGTGGTGGTCCCGCTGGACTCATGGCAGCCAATGCACTTCATGAGCGAAACGTCGATTATCTGTTATTAGAAAAAAATGACCAGCCTGCTAAAAAGCTTTTATTAACAGGCGGAAAACGCTGTAATATGACCAACAATCTCTCAGTTCCTGCGTTTATAGAATCACTCAACATGAAACATAAAAAGTTTTTATATCCCGCATTATCTAACTTCAATTCACAAGACATTCTCAATTTCTTTAAAATCAGAGGATTAACATTTTCGCTCGAACAAGACATCAAGTACTTTCCTGACACAGGAAAAAGCCAAAGTGTTCGTGATGCATTACTAAAGAAACTTGATTTAAATCGTATCTTGTACCAACAAAGTGTTAAATCATTAACTAATGAACATGATCACTGGGTTATTAAAACACAAAGTAATACGTATGATGCACGTAACGTGTTGGTTGCTACTGGGTCAAAAGCATATCCTACAACAGGTAGTTCAGGTGATGGTTTTATGTTTGCTGAACGTTTAGGCATTAAACTTGAACCACTTTATCCCGCAGAAACACATGTGTATGCAGATGTAGTTAAAAAAGAACTATCAGATTTACAAGGTGTAAGCATTCAACAAGCTAATTTTCGCATTGAGAACAGTAAAGCAAAGTACCCAGGAGCTGTTTTATTTACACATTTTGGCTTAAGTGGACCCAGTGTATTACATGCATCTGAAGATATCGCAAGACGTTTAGAAAATGAAGAAGTCCATGTACTTTTCTCATTATCAGAATATGATGAAAATCATGTTAAAAAGGAATTTGAAACATCGATTAGAAAGAATGAATTACTCAGTCAGTGTTTGGATAAACTCTTAACGAAACGCTTAGCTAAATTTGTGATCACACGACTTGGTTTAGATAATCAACACCTCAAGTCATATGGTTTAAAAGATATAGACCATATAATCCAATATATCGTTAACTTCAAAGTTAAAATTGATCGTGTTGAAACACTTGAACATGCATTTGTAAATGCAGGAGGTATTTCGGTTAAAGAACTCGACCCACAATCGATGATGGTTAAGAAATATCCAGGTCTTTATTTTATCGGTGAAGTTACAGATTTACAGGGTCCCAT
>CAZETB010000025.1:21961-24376 GCA_964514865.1 uncultured Mariniplasma sp.
AGAAATATCCAGGTCTTTATTTTATCGGTGAAGTTACAGATTTACAGGGTCCCATTGGGGGATTCAACATGACGATTGCTTTTTCTACAGCACAACTTGCTGCAAAGCACATTGATCAGATCATCCATCCATAACAAATGTGTTTTTATTTGATACAATCAAAGATGAAAAGAGGGGATTTAACATGATTCGAGCGATAATGTTAGGAGCTGGAAATAGAGGTCTTGGAACCTATGGGATGTATGCACTTAAACACCCAGGGGATATCCAGTTTATTGCTGTTGCAGATCCTGATGATGAAAGAAGACACTATTTTCAAGAACAGCATAAGATCGATCCGTCTTTAGCATTTTCAGATGCACAAGAAGTTCTTAAAATTCCTAAGTTCGCAGATGCGATGTTCATCTGTACACAAGATAAAATGCATGTTGATCAAGTGCTGAAGGCTTTACGTTTAGGCTATCATGTGTTCCTAGAAAAACCGATGGCGATTAAACCTAAAGATATCCTTCGGATTGAAAGACAACAAAAGATGTATCACAGAAAGATGGTTGTTGCACATGTCTTGAGATATTCACCCTTCTTTTTAACGATTAAGCGGTTGCTAGATGAAGGTCATATTGGTGATATCATCGCAGTTAATCATGTCGAAAACGTGGGTGTGATTCATCATTCACATAGCTATGTCAGAGGAAATTGGAGAAATAGTCAGTTAGCAAGTCCCATGATACTAGCAAAATCGTGTCATGACATGGATATTTTAGCTTATTTAATTGATTCAAAACCTTTATCAGTAGCATCATTTGGTGAGTTGACTCATTTTAAAAAAGAGACAAAAACCAATGTTCCTGATTACTGTTTAGATGGATGTGCTGAACAGGATCACTGTCCTTTTTATGCACCTAAGGTTTATTTAAATGCACCTGATTGGATGAGATTTCCTGTGTCCAATGATCTATCTGATGAAGCTATTTTAGAAGCATTAAAAAAAGGACCATATGGTAGATGTGTCTATCGTTCAGATAATGATGTTGTCGATCATCAAAGCGTCACTATGCAATTTGAAAAAGGTATCACCGTTAACTTCTTGATGACATCATTTACGAATGAGATTACACGTACCATTCATATCATGGGAACCAAAGGTGAACTTTGGGGTGATATGAATGATCCCATCATTCGTGTCAAGCCCTTTGGGCAGAATGAATTAAGCATCAAAGTTGATCAGGCTGAAGGTGGACATGGTGGTGGTGACGAAGGCGTTATGAAGCGATTTATCAACGCATTGAAATACGATTGGGATACAACAAAAGATGTTGAAATTGCTGTTGTGGGTCACCTGTTAGCGTTTGCTTCTGAAACATCACGTTTAGAACATAGAATCGTTGATTATCAAGCATTTGTGGAGGAACATTATGGTAAACGTTAGAGTTGCAAAACCAGGTGAAGAGGTTTTAGTTTCAGATTTAGCTGTTGAGATTTTTAAACCTAATATGAAGGAACAGTTTATCAGATTGTTTCATCAGAATAACATCGAACATATCTTTGTTGGTGTCGATGACGATAAAATCGTATCTGCCTTAAATTATTATCCATCGGTTATTCAAAGTTACGATGAACAGTTTAAGGTTGGATCGATTGGTGCAGTTTGCACAAAAGAATCACATCGAAAACTTGGTCTTTCCTCATCTTTATTAGCATTGGCAGAACAAAAGATGAAAGAAGAACACATTGATTTCTGTATTATTTCAGGTAGAAGAGGATTATACCAGCGTTTTGGTGCAAGAGATGTTGGAGCAATTGAAAACTATACATTTAAACCGATAGAAACTACTGAATCATGTGATGTAAGACCTTATCAAGGTGAGTCCAGGATTCTTTATGATCTCTATCAACAAGAACATGTTTTCTATCAAAGAACATATGAAGAATTTGTCGATTTATTTAACGGTCAAACCTACCCAGATTCCTATCAAACTTATCTAACGTATATCATCTATGATAAAAACACACCTGTTTCTTACATCATCTTCATTCTCCATCGTGATAAAGATATACTAGAAGTTAAGGAGATGGCAGGTTCTAGAAAACATATCTATGATGCATTTCCATATGTTATAGAAAAACATCATAAAGACATGATCGATATTAAAATCACAGCACACGATGATCTAAAGAATTATCTACCACTTGAAGTGAAAAAAATGTCGCAACAAGCGACATTGAAAATCATTGATCACGTTTCTTTTTTGAATAAGTTAAACAAGATGATGTTAAAAAAAGATGTGCCTGTGTCATTTCAAATCAACGATGAGCATATCGATCTCATCATTGAAAGCCAAGCATATCCATTAACACATAATATGCTACATAACCTCATCTTTTCGTGGGAGCACAACCTAAAATTACCATCAG
>CAZETB010000026.1:0-24001 GCA_964514865.1 uncultured Mariniplasma sp.
CCGCGTTCTTGTTCTTGTTCCATCCAGTCCATTGTAGCAGCACCATCGTGAACCTCACCGACCTTATGAATCTTACCCGTATGATAGAGGATTCTCTCAGTCGTTGTCGTTTTGCCCGCATCGATATGGGCCATGATGCCGATATTGCGGATTTTCTCTAATGGGAATACACGTGGCATAATATAACTCCTAACTTACCAGCGATAGTGAGCAAATGCTTTATTTGCTTCAGCCATGCGGTGTACATCTTCACGTTTCTTCACTGCTGCACCTAATCCTTGTGATGCGTCAATGATTTCTTTCGCTAATTTTTCTTCCATGGTTTTTTCGTTACGCAAACGTGCGTAGCTCACTAACCATCTTAATCCTAATGCTGTTTTTCTTACAGGTCTAACTTCAGTTGGAACCTGATAATTTTGTCCGCCAATACGACGTGAACGAACTTCGATGACAGGCATAATGTTTGCCATGGCTTCATTGAAGACGTCAATGGGTTCGCGTCCTGTTACTTCTTTAATACGATTGAACGCTCCGTAGAGAATGCCTTGTGCTGTACCTTTTTTACCGTCTTCCATAATGGTATTGACGACACGGGTAACTAGCTTTGATTGATAAATTGGATCTGGTAAAACGTCGCGTTTTACAATGTGTCCTTTACGTGGCATGAGTTCACCTTCTTCCTTTCTTTTGATCAGTTAATTAATTGTTTTTTTGTTTACTTCTTTCCAACGGGCTTACCAGCGTTAGCCTTTGGACGTTTTGCGCCGTATTTAGAACGACCTTGTTTGCGATTTGCGACGCCAGATGCATCGAGTGTACCTCTCACAATGTGATAACGTACCCCTGGAAGGTCCTTAACACGTCCACCACGAATCAGCACGACGCTGTGTTCTTGGAGTGAATGACCGATGCCTGGAATGTAAGCAGTCACTTCAGTTTGGTTGCTCAAACGAACGCGGGCATATTTACGTAAGGCAGAGTTTGGTTTCCTTGGTGTCATTGTGGTAACACGTGTGCAAACCCCACGCTTTTGTGGTGAACTGTAATCAGCTTCTTTCTTCTGTAAACTGTTGAAGCCATAGCCGAGTGCAGGTGACTTTGATTTGTACTTTTTGTCCGTTCTTCCGTTTTTAACAAGTTGCGAAATTGTTGGCATTTGTAGATCTCCTTTCTTTTGACACATATCCATGTGTTTCTTTTTTTGATTTACAAAATCTTCAGGGCTTTATTAAGCCATCGCTTTGTTCATTATTTGCGCTTTATACGCAGCGTGTTTATTATATAACGAAGTGAGGGTGATGTCAACGATTTTATACAAAAAAAGCGTAAAAAATATGAAAAAGACACGCCTGGTTACGTGTCTTTGATGATTTGTTACTTTTATCGGTGATTATGGCTGGTTTCTACGTCTTAATTGTACAATGATCACACGAATGAGTGCATAGATTATCAAGATACCTGCAATACTAAATATGAACATTGCACCATATTTAACTAGATATGCTCCAAGAATGAATAGAATAATAATGGCATAACTATGTTTTTCATTTTCATATGTGATATCAAGATGATAAGGTTCATCAGCATCAAAATCTAGATTGACATCGACATAGTCACCACGCTCGTTTTCATCTTGCGTTGGTATTTCTGAGGATACATAAAGGGTTGTTCCATCGTTATCGAAATAAACGAGTTTAACTGCTGAAAATATCATCATGTCTTCCATACCCATCATTGT
Source organism: uncultured Mariniplasma sp. (assembly GCA_964514865.1). Lineage (GTDB taxonomy): Bacteria > Bacillota_I > Bacilli_A > Acholeplasmatales > Acholeplasmataceae > Peloplasma. Next base: position 1,739 of record CAZETB010000026.1, read on the forward strand.
GACATCGCATGATCCAATGTAGTCTATGTAAGCATCTGATACAAATGCTTGATAACTGATCCATGTTGTTGAATAAACTGTTAAGTAATTAATGTTATCAATATCACCATAGTGATAGGTATATTGATCACTGATTGTTGATGATAATCGATCTCCAATCTCATCTCTCAAGACGAGTAAATCAAAGTGTCCCTTATTAAAATAACCGTTGTTGCAATCCTTAGAATCTATCTTAAGCTTAACACCAATTTCAATAGGAGGTGTCGCTTCGACGGTTAAAAAAGGTAATGTTAACACAATGAGTATCAATGCCATCCATTTTTTCATACATACCCCCACATACTATTCTTGACCTCATTATACGACAAATTCAATAAAAAAACTGCTTTTTCAAACAGTTTTATTCATTCACATAACGATATTGATCTTTTCCTAAGCCTTTAACTTCATATAAAACTTTATCGGCTTTACGAATCACATCTTCTCTTTGATTAGCTTTAATAATACCAATCGAGACCGAGATGCCTTCTCCGTCTGGTTCAAATCTAATATTTTTAGTTTCATAAATGATCTGTTTTGCGACATCTTTGATATATGAAGTTGTTCCCCAAAAAAGACCTACAAATTCATCACCACCTACACGATAAAACATGTTGTAGTGGTCTTGATGTGATGCTAATATATCAGCAAATGCTTTTAAGTAAAGATTGCCAAAGTTGTGACCATAGGTATCATTAATCCGTTTAAAATCATCTAAATCAAGATATAATACATGAAATTGTGGCCATTGGTAACGTTCACCATAATGAAAATCTAAAGCGTATTTATTAAATAAACCTGTCAGTGGATCTTGATGTGATTTTTCATAGTTTTGTTCTTCTTGATTCATAGCCTCTGTAACTTCCGTGATAAATACGACAACGATATCTTTTGTTTTATCGATAGGTAACACATCAATCGTGATCCAGCGTCTTTGATCTGTGATGATAGGAAGTGTAACGGTTGATTCCGTTGAAAATGCGTATGCACGTGATCTAATATAGTCTAAATGTTTTTCAACACTTGCCATTTTGGCATAACTGTTATTGGGATCATAACATTGAAGAATGTCTTCATAGCGTATGCGATCATGATCTTTCATGCCTATCATTTTAAATGTTCCAGAAATAATAGACAAAAAAATGTTCTTAGGATCTTTGATTTCTGCATAGCAGATCATCCGGTTTGATTTTCCTAAAAGAACGTCATGAATCATATCAAGTTGGTATTCTTGTTGTAGTGTGAGAAATGCCTTGTCAAAATAAGGATTTTTCATAGACACCTCCGTACATCTTATAGTATAGATAATAAACCATCAAATGTAGAGTGATTTAAGAAATTCTTAAGAAAAAAGGCTTTTAGCCTTTAAGATTCGTGTGATTCAAGTAAATTTAAGATGACTGCACCAATTCCATTTCCAACAATCCAAAGACCTGTAAAAAGGATGGCTTGAAGTGACCAAGTATTTCCCAAGAAGAAATAAAGCATGTTGGCGATACTGTGTTCAAACTTACTTAAGATGAATATGGTAACAGCTAAGATAACGATTAAGACTTTCATGATGTCAAGTTTCATAGCTTTATATCCTTGAACACCTACATACATCATCATGCCGCAGAAAACAGCTAAGATGAGTGTTTCATACCACAGATGATCGAGCTTTGCTAAACTGAGTGTCTCAGCAGCATCAATCACTGATTGGATACCTGCAAATCTGAAAAGTAATCCAACAAAACCAATGCCAACAATGTTACCTAACAAAGTTTTTAATAAGACAATAAGATAACCTTTGGTATAAGGAAGTAAATATCCTACCTTGCCAGTATAAAGATAATAACCTTTAGTAACAACCATGAGGAGACCAAAACTAAACAGGATAGCTCCAATCACTTTATTTTCAACTGATAAATAAATGAGGCCTGCTATACCAATGAATAATCCCGCTAAACATGCTTTTGCAAAGATAGAGTTCTTAAACATTATTTAACCTTTTTAAAACCATAAATGGCACCAACCGCTTGATTTGCCCATTTTGCTGGTAGTATTTTATGTAGTAAAACAAAGATTTTGTATTTTAAACCAATCGTGGTGTAAAGTGGCATATGTCTTCTTTTGATCAACCGAGAAATGGCGATAGCAGCAACCTCTGGGTCCATACCGTTGCGTTCATCATTTTCCATGACGCCAACCGATTTATCAATTCGGTTTTTATAGCTTGGACTATCCACTTCATTTTTTCTTCTATTTTTGGTAAACCCGGTTTTAATATCACCAGGCATAACAGAGCACACTTGGATGTTAAATGGAGATACCTCATTTTGAAGTGCTTCAGAAAAAGCATTGATCGCTGCCTTTGAGCTTGAATAAAAAGCTTGAAAAGGAATCGAAAGACGACTTGCTACAGAACTCATGTTAATGATTTTCCCTCCACCTGATTTTCTTAAAAGAGGTAGAGCAGCCTTCGTTGAGTGAAAAACACCCATGAAGTTCACGTTCATCAATTCATGTGCATCGCTAATCGATGTATCTTCAATGCTTCCGGAAATGCCAAATCCTGCATTGTTAATTAAGACGTCAATTTTTCCTTCTATATCATAGATATCTTGATAGCATTGATTAAGTTGTTCAAAATTGGTCACATCAGCTTGAATACCTTTGACATTTTTCTCATGGATCTTCGAACGGCTTATGCCATAGACATGATGTCCTTTAGCTGCAAGATATGTTGCAACTTGTAAACCGATTCCTGATGATGCTCCAGTAACAATAATAACCTTCATTTTTACTCCTTTAAATCCTCTAATGCGTGTAACACTTCTACGATTTTTTCAATGGCTTGATCCATTAATTCCTTCGTATGTGTCGCTGTATAACTCGTACGTATTAAACATTCACCAACAGGTGTTGCTGGTGGAACGACAGGGTTAACATAAACGCCATGTTCAAATAACTGGTTACAAGCAACCATCGTACGTAGAGGCATATAGGTATAAATAGGGATAATCGGTGTTTTAGAATCTTTAATCTTTAATCCCTTGGCTTTTAATCCTTGACGCATGTATTCTGCGATATCATTCAATGCTTGTACACGTTCAGGTTCTCTTTTTAATACGCGTAGTGCAGCTAAAGCAGCAGCTGTATTAGCGGGTGGAATCGCCGCAGAGAAAATATATGGGCGTGAGTTATGTCTGATATAATCAACGACATCTCTTTCAGCAGCAACATAACCACCAAGTGATGCGAGTGATTTAGAGAAAGTTCCCATGATGATATCGACTTCTTTTTCTAGACCAAAGTGTTCAGCGGTACCACGACCGTTTGCACCCATAACACCTAAGCCATGTGCATCGTCAACCATGACGCGTGCACCATATTTTTTAGCAAGTTCTACGATTTCAGGAAGTTTAGCAATATCACCACTCATGGAGAATACACCGTCAGTAATGATGAGCTTACCTTTATTATCAGGAGCTTTCGCTAATTTTTGTTCAAGATCTTCCATATCAGCATGCTCAAAACGAATGACTTCCGCGTAACTTAAACGGGTGCCATCATAGATGCTGGCATGATTTTCTTTATCGGAAAAAATAATATCATTTCGTCCAGCAATCGCTGAAATGATACCTAAATTCGATTGGAAACCAGTCGAAAAAATCGTACAATCTTCTTTATGTAAAAAATCTGCTAATTCAGTTTCTAATTCTTTATGTAAATTAAGTGTTCCGTTTAAAAAACGAGATCCTGAGACACCTGTTCCATATTTTAAGGTAGCATCAACTGCTGCTTGAATCACTTCAGGATGTGAGGTGAGTCCAAGGTAGTTGTTTGATCCAATCATGATCATTTCTTTACCTTCCATGTGAACAACAGTATCTTGTTTTGAAGTTAGTTCGTGGAAGTAAGGATAATATCCACCTTCACGCGCTTTTTTAGCTGTATCGTATTGATAACACTTTTTAAATAAATCCATATGACGTCCTCTTTTCAAAAAAACCGCTTAAATCTATTATATTACATTTTAATGTAAATCCACCCAATCATTTATCCTTTTATCGTGAAAGCGTTTTGAATAATAGACGAATAAGGTGACTTAGATGGTGTTCAACCGAACATATTTAAGATACACGAAAAACATGAAATCGTCAAGTGGTATTAAAAAAACATCATTTCATATGAAATTTAGCATAAATGGTCATCATTCCTTACAAATACCTTAAATCGTATCACGAACTTCGGTAAACCATTTGAGATACATTTTCAAATCCTTTACAATAACATTGTATTAAAGAAAATATGAGGTTAACCTATGAATTATATCAAAATTGATAAAACCATTAAGAAGGCATTTTATCTTCAAATTAAAGACTCCATTGAAGATGCCATTAAGACGGGTATTTTATCAGATAATGATCGCTTACCCACTGAAAGCGAACTTTGTGAAGTCTATGGTATCAGTGATATCGTTGTAAAAAATGCGTATAAGTTGCTTGTTAAAGAAGGGTTCATTGTCCGTGTTCAAGGAAGTGGAACCTTTGTTTCAACACGAAAAGTCTTTAGATTCCCATTAGCTGGATTTGATAAACTATCCAGTTTTTCAAATTATCACTATCAAGCAAAATCGAAGCGTGTCATTTTATTTGACAGAGCTGCTGATGATCTACAAGTCATAGATCAACTCCAACTTCATGAAAATAACACTTATATCGTAGTCAAATATATTGTTTTGATTGAAAATGCAGAAGTGTTACTTCAAACGCTTTATCTTCCTGATGAGTTGTTTCCTGGTTTGACACTTCAAGATATCGAACAAAACACATTGCCTGATTTATTGACAAAAAGATTTTCGCACCAAATCAAACACGTTAAAAACGGGTTTACTCCAATGAACTTATCATCATCTTTAGCCTTACTGCTTAACACGTATAAGAACGCAGCTGCACATAAGGTTAAAACAATCATTTTTAATCAGCAAGAACAACCCATAGCACTTTTAGAAACGCTATTTTTAGGACAGTATACACAGTTTGAGGTGATTTTATAATGAAGCTTGAACATTTAAAAATAGATAAGCGTCAATCAACACCACTCAGCTTACAAATCTTTCAATCCATCAAACATATGATCACGGATCAACAAATTGGCTATCTTCAACAACTACCTGATGTCAATGAGTTAGCCAAACATTTAGAAGTGACAGATAAAGATGTTTTGGATGCATACAATCGTTTGGTATCAGAGAATTTCTTACATGCAGAAAAAGATCATTATTTCGTCAATTTTGTCCATTTCTCATCTGATTTTTATATCAAACCATCAAAACTCTATGATATCATTAAACAATTAGGCTTAACGCCTTCAATTAAGACTATTAAACGAAAAGTCACGACATTACCCTTCCAACTTCAAATTGACAATCACTTCAAACAAAATGAGTCCTTCATACACTTAAAGCGTATCTACTTTGGAAATGACATCCCATTAGCTTTGATGGATACCTATCTTCCATATAACGATTTTAATGAGATCGAACAACGCATCGTTGATGAAAAACCTTTGTATGAAACTATCTTTACAGAAACAAAAAGACTTGTCACATCAGGTAAACGCCTGATGACAGTGACAAATCTTTCTAGAGAAGATGCTAAGATATTGAATGCACAACGTGATGTAGCAAGTTACCAAGTGATTTCATCGACTTATGATCAACATCATAAACTCATTGACATATCGCGTAGTATCTCAACGATGAATCAATACTTTGAAGTCGATTTTAATGAGGAAGATATTAGTAAAATAACAAAAAATCATTTTTTCTATATCTAGTCAGCTGAGGCTGACTTTTCTTTTTAGTGATAAAACGCCATCAACAGACTATCAAGGTATTTCCCATCGATCAGTATTTCTCGTTTTTCAGTACCATATATGTGAAAACCAACGGATTCATAAAGTTTAATCGCTTCGTGATTCGTTTTTGTTACAGTTAAAAAGATGTTGATGATGCCTATATCTTTCGCTATACTCATCATGTTTTTCAGTAAGGATTTACCAATACCTTGTTTTTGAAAATCATGATCAACATACATCGCATGTAAATGTCCGTTGTGTTTGGTCTTCATGTGGTTCGATCTTCGCATAAGTAGTATACCAACAAGTTTCTCGTTTGACCATGCGCCTAGAACCGTATTATTTAGATCATCTAGCTGATTTTCATAGTGGGATAACGGCAATAAAGATTCTTCTTCATAAGAAGAACCAAATGCCTCTTTTGCTTCCATAAGGCCTTTTAGTCTTAATTCACGATACGCTTTAGCGTGCTCTTTATGTAACTCTATTATGGTAATCATGGTTTAAATCACCTCCAATAAAGATAAAAAAATCCGATGATGACTGGCATGTGACATATGGCTAAATAAATGATTGCTTTTGGAAAATCAAATGCTTCTAACTTGAATTTTCTAATCACAAAAGTTGATGTGATCATAGATATCAATGCACCTGATCCGAAAACTGATGTGATGTATATCAGTTTGTCAAACCGATTATATGCATACATTAGAATGATTAACAATATCATATAATCGATGATGGTTAGATATGCCACCGTGTATAATATCAAGTTTTTTCTTTTTGTTTCATCCATTATTGCGTCCCCTATTTTTATATATTATAGCATGAAAAAAAGGATTTCCGGAGAAATCCTTTTTGTTGATTAATAATCTAAATCTTCTTCTTCAGTATAGGTATTTGAGCGGTCATAATCAAATGTTGTTTCTCTTAAAATACCTGTACCAGCTGGGATTAAGCCACCAATGATGACATTTTCCTTTAAGCCGTGAAGTTCATCGGTCTTACCCTTGATTGCTGCATCTGTCAAGATACGTGTTGTTTCCTGGAAGGATGCTGCTGATAAGAAGGAGTCACTTCTTAAGCTTGCGCGTGTGATACCGAGTAGAATAGGTCTACCAACTGCAGGACGTTTGAACTGCCCGAATGCGATTTTATTCGCACGTTTGAATTCGGAAACAGAAACTTCAGTACCTGGTAATAGATCAGTGTCGCCTTCAGTAACCACAGTAATTCTTCTAAGCATTTGACGAATGATCAGTTCAACGTGCTTATCAGAGATTTCTACACCTTGTGCGCGATATACCTTTTGAACTTCTTCTAAGATGTAGAGTTCAGCAGCTTCTGCTGATACAACTCTTAAGAGTTCTTTTGGATTAATCGAACCTGGTGTTAATTTTTGACCAGCCTTGACTGAAGCACCTTTTCTAACAAGAGCTTCAATGTTGGGATCAACGGTATATTTATATTCTTTTTCATTCGCATCAACAACTGTGATCAGTGAAATACCACCACGTTGACGATCGATGGACTTAACTTTACCATCAACTTCAGAAATAACAGCTTTACCTTTTGGATTACGTGCTTCAAATAATTCTTGAATACGTGGAAGACCTTGTGTGATATCGGATGCTGAGGCAACCCCACCGGTATGGAAGGTTCTCATGGTTAACTGTGTACCAGGTTCACCAATCGATTGTGCGGCAACGACACCAACTGCTTCACCAACTTCAACACGTGTGTTGGTTGCGAGGTTACGTCCGTAACACTTCGCACAAACACCGTTATCGGAGTTACATGTGAGGTTAGATCTAATTTCAACTTGTTCAACATCAGCTTTGATAATGGCTTGGCCAATTTCTTCAGTGATGAGTTCATTACGTTTAACTAAAACTTGTTTTGTCTTAGGATGTAAGACATCTTTCGATGCATAACGTCCAACGATACGGTCATATAAAGGAACGATTTCTTTTGTATCTTCCTTAATGGAGGCCATCATCACACCGCGTTCAGTACCACAATCTTCATCAACAACGATGACATCTTGGGATACGTCAACTAAACGACGTGTTAAGTATCCTGATTCAGCTGTTTTTAACGCTGTATCGGTAGAACCTTTACGGGCACCATGGGTTGAAATAAAGAATTCAGAAACGGTTAGACCTTCTCTAAATGATGCTTTAACAGGGACTTCGATAATTTCACCTTTAGGGTTATTCATCAGACCACGCATACCAGCAAGCTGAGCGAAGTTTGATGCGTTACCTCTGGCACCTGAGTCAGACATCATATAGATGTTATTGTCCTTATCGAATTCTTCCATAAGACCTTTCTGAATGTCATCACGAGCGTCTTGCCATTCTTTAATAACTAAGTCTCTTCTTTCACCGTCTGTTAACCAACCTTGATCGAATAAATCAGTGATTTCTTCAATCGATTGATTAGCTTGTGCTAAACGTTCATCCTTCTTAGAGTAAACGTTAATATCAGCAAATGATACGGTAATACCAGCAACGGTTGAATATTTGAAACCTAAGTCTTTAAGTCTGTCAAGCATCTTTGATGTTTCAGAAATTTGTAATTCTTTGAAGACTTGAGCAATAATTTGTGATAAGAATTTCTTCTTGAATGGTGATGGTACAGGAATGCTATCTAAAACATCCTTTGGATTGACACCCTTCTTAATGAAGTACTTATCTGGTGTATATTTTTCTAAGTTTTCTAAGGTTGGTTCATTTAAATAAGGGAATGATGGTGGAAGAATACGGTTGAAGATCAGTTTACCTAATGTTGTTACTAAGTACATATGTCTTTGTTCATCCGTAAACTTTTGGTTGATCGATGTTGGATCAACGATAATACGTGTATGAAGACCAATTTCTTCATGTTGATAAGCTAAATAAGCTTCATCATAGTTCCAATAGAAATGTCCTTCATTACGATTCTTGATACGATGTTCTTCTTCACATTCTTTCGCGCGGTATCCACCAAAATGACGATCTAATTTTTCTTCAATCGTTAAATAATAGTTACCTAAGACCATGTCCTGTGATGGTGTAACAACTGGTTTACCATCTTTAGGGTTAAGAATGTTGTTAGATGCAAGCATCAGCAATCTTGCTTCTGCTTGTGCTTCGTTTGATAGGGGTACGTGAACCGCCATTTGGTCACCATCGAAGTCAGCGTTAAACGCTGGTGTAACGAGTGGGTGAAGACGAATCGCTTTACCATCAATGAGTTTAGGTTCAAATGCTTGAATACCTAAACGGTGAAGTGTGGGGGCACGGTTTAATAGAACTGGATGTTCTTTAACAACCTTTTCTAATGCTGCCCATACATCATCATCCATCTTTTCATACTTTAAGTTTGCATTCTTTTTAGCATTCGCGTCATTGCCTTGAAGTTTTTGTAATTCTCTTAAGACGAATGGCTTGAATAGAATAATCGCCATTTCTCTTGGGATACCACATTGATACATCTCTAAGTCTGGTCCAACGATAATAACGGAACGACCTGAGTAGTCAACACGTTTACCAAGAAGGTTTTGTCTGAAGCGACCTTGCTTACCACGTAACATGTCAGATAATGACTTAAGGTGTCTGTTTCTTTCAACAGCTGCTTTCTTACCACGTTTCGCATTATCGAAGAGGGCATCAACAGCTTCTTGAAGCATACGCTTTTCATTCTTAGTGATCAAACGAGGTGCATTTTGTTCCTTTTGTTTTTTCAAACGGTTGTTACGGTTCAAAATACGACGATAGAGATCGTTTAAGTCAGTGGTCGCAAATCTACCACCGTCAAGTGCAACCATCGGACGTAGGTCAGGTGGAATAACTGGAATAACATCCATAACCATCCACTCTGGCTTATTATCAGAATTATTGAATGCTTCAACAACTTCTAAGCGCTTAATGATGCGATCTCTCTTTTGTTTAGAGCTTGTCTTTAATTTTCTTCTTAATGACTTAACTTCTTTGTCTAAATCAAGTTCTTGTAAAAGCTTTTTAACAGCTTCTGCACCGGTTAACGCTGTGAAGCGATTACCGTATTCTTCTGATAAAGCAGAGAAATCTTGTTCAGTTAAGATTTGTTTTTTAGAGAGTGGTGCTGTACCTGGATCGGTCACGATATAGGCTGCATGGTAAACAACTTCTTCCAATGCTTTTGCTTTAATACCTAAAAGGATTGCTAAGCGTGATGGTGAATTCTTTAAGTACCATGTATGAACAACAGGAGCTTCTAATTCAATATGACCCATGCGTTCTCTTCTGACTTTAGATTCGGTAATTTCGATACCGCACTTCTGACAGATTTGACCTTTGTTACCCGATTGTTTTTTACCGCATGCGCATTGATAGTCACGTGTTGGACCAAAGATACGTTCACAGAATAGGCCACCTTCTTCAGGTTTTGATGTACGGTAGTTGATGGTTTCATGTGTTTTAACTTCACCATAAGACCATTGTCTGATTTCTTCTGGAGAAGCTAAACGGATCTTTAAATGGCTAAATGTGCGAGAGCCATAACCTTTACGAATCGGTTGAACATGACGATGAATACGTTCATCAAGATCGATTTCTTCAACTTCTTCTTGGAATAAGATGTCTTCAGCTAATTCTTCATGTGCGTGTTCTTTAAGTGCATCAAATCCGTAGAGTTCTAAAATTTGGTTAACTTCTTGTCTTAAGATCGCATCGTCTTCAAATAAATGATAGAGTGCATGACGATCATAGTCTAAGAATTCTTTTAAGTCTTGCATGTTGGCTTCCTGAAGGATAGACACAACTTCATCACTTAAATTTAAGTTTTCTAAGTTTCTTGGTAATTGATAACGACGAAGAATAGATTTAATTTCTTCAAAGCTTTCACCAAGCAACATGTTTAATTCTTTTAAATTGAATGTGTTAAAGTCTTCAAGTTGATCAATACCAGAAAGCTTTAACGCTTTGAGTGCTTCATCTGATAATTTTAAAGATTCAACATGTAGTGTTAATTTTTCTTTAGCCATTAACGAAACCCTCCTTTGTTAAACTTATTGGGACTGTTATCAACTAATGATTTTTGAGCTTCATTTTCACCGGTAGTCGCATCAATCAATTCAACGTATAAACCAAGTGCTTGAAGTTCTCTGGTTAAAACTCTAAATGATTCAGGAATCGATGCTGGTGGAATAGGTTTATCATGTGTAATCGCACTATAAACTTTATTTCTTCCTAACATATCATCTGATTTAACGGTTAACATTTCTTGGAGGGTATGTGCAGCACCATAAGCATAGAGTGCCCAAACTTCCATTTCCCCGAAACGCTGACCACCGTTTTGAGCTTTACCACCCATTGGTTGTTGTGTAACGAGTGTGTATGGACCAACAGAACGCGCATGGAGTTTATCGTCAACCATGTGTGATAGTTTGATCATGTACATGACACCTACAGAAATTCTGTTTTCATAAGGTTGACCTGTACGACCATCATAAAGAACTGTTTTTCCATCTGGATCAATACCTGATTCAGCTAGAATTGACTTAAGGTCTTCATCAGAAACACCATCGAATACTGGGGTTGCTACTTTAACACCAAGCTTTTTAGCTGCTAATCCTAAGTGGATTTCAAGAATCTGTCCGATGTTCATACGAGATGGTACCCCAAGTGGGTTTAACATGATGTCAACTGGTGTTCCATCTGCCATGTATGGCATATCTTCTCTTGGTAGAATCTTGGAGATAACGCCCTTGTTACCGTGACGACCAGCCATCTTGTCACCTTCAGAAATCTTACGTTTCTTAGCAACATAGACACGAATAACTTCGTTCACGCCACTGGGGAGTTGATCACCATTCTTCTTGGAGAAATATTGAATCGATTGAACGATACCACCACCACCGTGTGGCACACGGAGTGATGAATCACGATATTCTCTTGACTTTTCACCGATAACTGCATGAATCAGTTTTTCAGATGGGCTTGGTTCAAAGACACCTTTAGGTGTAATCTTACCTACAAGAATATCATTTTCTTTAACTTCAGAACCCGGAATGATAATACCGCGTTCATCTAAATTTTTAAGTGCATCTTGACCAGCATTTGGAACTTCACGTGTAATTTCTTCACGTCCTGATCCTGTCTTTAATTCTCTGGTTTCGATTTCGTATTCATCGATATGAACCGATGTGTAAACATCTTGTTTAACTAAATCTTCAGAAAGGATGATCGCATCTTCATAGTTATAACCTTCCCATGTCATAAATGCCACGGTAACGTTTCTACCTAATGCAAGTTCACCTTTATCTGTTGATGGTCCATCAGCTAAGACGTCACCTTGATCCACAAATTCGCCAACTTTAACTAATGGACGTTGAAGAATACATGTATCTTGGTTAGATCTAAAGAATCTGATGAGTTCATATGTTTCGCTTTCACCCATGCCATAATCTTTTAAAGTTTTAGCAATTTCATACGTGAAAGGTTTGTTCATATCATAAAGCACGTTGTTACCAACATAAATGGTTTGTTCTGGTTGTGGTGTCACGACAATCTTTGTTGCATCCGCGAATGTAACAAAACCAGCAATACGTGATACAACAACAGCACCAGAGTCCTTAGCAGCACGGTATTCAATACCAGTACCTACGATGGGTGAATCCGGTTTAAGTAGTGGTACAGCCTGACGTTGCATGTTCGCTCCCATGAGGGCACGTGACGCATCGTCATGTTCCAAGAATGGAATGGTTGATGTCGCAACGGATACGATCTGTTTTGGAGAAACGTCCATAAAGGTGATTTCTTCAGGATCAAACATCGACGTTTCACCACGATGACGTCCGATAACGCGTTCAGCAATAATTTCGCCTGCATCGTTAAGTTCTGTTGCTGCAGAAGCGATAACTTCATCGTATTCTTCATCCGCTGTTAAGTAACGTGATTCACTCGAAACAACATACTTACCGTTAACGTGGTTAACTGCTAAGTAAGGTGTTTGAATAAACCCGTATTGGTCAACTTTACCATATGTTGCAAGCGAAGAAATAAGACCGATTGAAGGACCTTCAGGTGTTTCAATAGGACAGATTCTGCCATAGTGGGAGTTGTGAACGTCACGAACTTCCACACCAGCGCGATCTCTTGCAAGACCACCGGTACCAAGCGCAGATACTCTGCGTTTCTGTGTTAATTCTGCAAGTGGATTGATTTGATCCATGAACTGTGATAACTGAGAGCTACCAAAGAATGTCTTAATCGCACCAGCGAGAGGTGTCATATTGATAATGTTAGATGGTGTTGCATCAGCAAACGTTGTGGTTGACATCTTATCTTTGATGTTCTTTTCAGCGCGTGCTAAACCAATTCTAAATTGATTCTTTAGAAGTTCACCAATCAATCTTAAACGACGGTTTCCTAAATGGTCAATATCATCTGTTTGTCCTAAGCCATCATAAAGATTTAAATAATAGCTCATGGATGCAACGATATCAGAGAGTGTAATATATTCTTTTGTTTCACGTTGATCGTTTCCGATAACTTTAACAGGAACAATCTTTTCAGTTTCCTTGTCTTTAACAGTCACTTCGATCATTTCAACGATAACGCCTTCGCGTTCTTTTTCACGTTGATAAATATCACCTGATAAGAAGTACTTAATCACTTTTTCATCAAGTGATTGACGTGTTCTTCTTAAAATAGCGATGACTTCATCGGTAACTTCTGTGTTTTTAGATACAAGGATTTCACCAGTTCTTAAGTTGATGATGTTTTCTTTGGTGTAAAGTGCATCACCACCATCAGGTAGGCGTGTAGCAAGAATTTCATCAGGTGTTTCATTTTGGAGTGATTCTTCTTTTGGAATAATTTCACGTCTTAATGCTTGACGGTTTTCCTTAAGGAGATTAATAATATCTCTTGTAATTTTAGTCTTTTCAGGAACAAGGACTTCACCTGTTACTGGATCAACGATATCAGTAGCTGTATATTGTCCGTAAATACGGTTTAACACATCAAGCTTCTTATTAAACTTGTAGCGTCCAACTGCAGCTAAATCATAACGTCTTCTTTCAAATAAACGCATTCTGATAAATTCTCTAGCAGCATCAGCAGGAACTTTTTCACCCTGTCTAAGCTTCGAGTATAAATCAACAATCGCTTCATCTGAATTTTTAGTTTCATCTTTTTCAAAGGTTGCTTCTAAGTAAGCTGACTTACCGAAAACCTCTAAAATGTCTTTCTTCTTGCCTAAGCCAAGTGCACGCATCATGGTTGTCATTGGCACTTTCTTAGAGCGGTCAAGCTTCGCATACATGATGTTTTTTGAACCGAGTTCATACTCAATCCAAGCACCACGTGTTGGAATAACTTGAGCCATGTATTTAACCATGTTGAGTTTCTTATCTAGTTCACTGGTAAAATAAGCACCAGCTGAACGAATGATCTGTGAAACAACAACACGTTCAGCACCGTTAATGACAAAAGTACCCGACGGTGTCATGTAGGGTATTTCACACATTAAAACGATGTTTTCGCGAACTTCGCCAGTTACGGCATTTTCAAGCTTCACACGTGCTGAGAGCTGTTTAGCGTAGTTGACATCTCTTAGTTTAGATTGTTGGATGTCGTACTTTGGTTCTGCTAAAAAGTGTTCTTCAAAATACAGTTTCAAATCACCATTATGTCCTTCAATCGGTGAGATGTCTACCAACAATTCTTTAATCCCTTCATCGATAAACCACTTAAATGATTTGGTTTGTATTTCGATGAGGTCTGGCAAATCAATGTCATAACGCATTTTAGAATAATTTCTACGCTCTGCCTTTTTGCCGTATTTGACGCTTCGATATCCCATAATCCACACTCCTATCGTCTTTGGAAATCGTGTTTTTATATATATAAAAATGGAAAGAAAACAACATTATGCATTTTACAATATTATCATATTGTGTAGCAATAGTCAATCATTTTTCAATCTTTTGTGCAAAAAGAATCCAATATCCACCTTTGCGTTCGATGACTTCACAGTTACCAAAAAGCGATTTGATCTTCTCTAATGAGGATGGTGCACCTTGTTTTTTCTGAATAACAACGTATAAACTACCCTGATCATTCAGTGCAGCATAGGCACCTTTATAAAGATCAAACACCGTTTTTTTACCCGCTCTGATCGGTGGATTCGTAACGACTACATCTGCTTTATGATCGACATGTTCAAAGAGAAAACTCACTTGAGCTTCCACGTTAAACGTCTTGTTTTCTTCAATGTTTTTCTTCGTTAAATCAATCGCGCGCTCGTTCACATCATACGCATATACGTTAATAAATGGATAACGTTTTGCCAGGTTTATTGAGATAGGACCATAGCCAGATCCCATGTCAATGACCGTTTTTATACCCTCATGAAGTTCGATGGTTTCAAGTAATACACGGGTACCAAAATCAAGTCCTCCCTTAGAGAAAACACCTTTATCGGTATATAGGCGCATTGAAACATCCTTGACAGTTACCTCAAGGATGTTTGTGTCATGCGCAAGCGATTCATCGTTTAAATAATAATGACTCATTGCTCCCCCTCTTAACGGCGAAAAAACCCGAGATCAATTCTCAGGTTAAAAATTCGCTTCGTCTAGAAGTTACTTGATTTCAACAGTTGCACCAGCGTCTTGTAATTGTTGCTTGATGGCTTCTGCTTCTTCCTTCTTAATCTTTTCTTTGATAACTGCGTCAGCTGTTTCAGTTAAAGTCTTAGCATCTGCTAATCCTAAACCTGTAAGTTCGCGTACAACTTTGATGACTGCAATCTTGTTAGGACCGAAAGTCTTAAGGATAACGTTGAATTCTGTTTGTTCTTCAACTGCTGCTGCGGCTGCTGCAGGAGCTGCTGAAACTGCAGTTGGATCAATACCAAATTCTTCCTTTAAGCCGTCAACTAATTCTTTGATTTCTAATAAAGTCATTTCTTTTAAAGCTTCAATAAAAGCTGCTTTTGTAAGTTTTGCCATGTTTAAATTCCTCCTAAATTATTCTTCTGGGTTGCTGATCATATGTAGACCAAGCGCTAATTCTCTCACTGGTGTTAACATACCAACTGCTAACATGGTGAGTAGTGTTTCTCTTGATGGTAATGTAGCTAATTCATTAAGTGTATCAATGCCTACAACTTTACCCTCGACAATACCTGAACTCATTTGTACAACTTTGTTTTCCTTTGCAAAATCGAAAACGATCTTCGCAGGTGCAACAACATCAGAGTAGCTTAATGCTAGTGCTTTAGGACCCACAAGGGTATCCGCTAAATCACCGTATCCAGCAGCGATTGAAGCTCTTCTTGAAATGTTGTTCTTATAGACTGTAACATCACAGCCTGCTTCTCTTAACTGGTGACGAAGCTTAGTGAAAGCTTCAACTGTCAATCCAGGATAATCGAAGGCAACAACGGTTGTAGCACGTCCAAGCTTTTCAGTTAATTCACGTACAGCGTCCGCTTTACGTTCAATAATTGCCTTTTGCATGAAATGCCTCCTTCGTTTAAAAAAATCTCTCTTACGCCAAAAGACAAAGAGAGATTGAATCACATGATTACAATAACCTCGGTAGGAAATTAAGCGTTAGCACCTACTGTCTTTGGCGATTAAATTTGTTTTCTAATTAACCGCGAGCTTTCAAAGATTCTTCATCTAAATGAATGCCGGGAGCCATACTTGATGTCACAGTGATGTTCTTCATGTATGTACCCTTGACGGTTGTTGGTTTGATACGGTTAAGTTGTTCGTAAATGGTTTTCACATTTTCTTTCAACTGTTGAGCGGTAAATGATACACGACCGATAGGTGCGTGGATGTTACCAACCTTATCAACACGGTATTCGATTTTACCATTTTTAATTTCATGAACAGCTTTTGTTACGTCCATGGTCACTGTACCTGTCTTAGGGTTTGGCATTAAGCCTTTAGGACCTAAGATACGTCCAAGTTTACCAAGTTGTCCCATCATATCGGGTGTAGCAACCATCACATCAAATTCAAACCAGCCTGCGCCGATTTTTTGAATGAGTTCTGCTGCACCAACGAAATCAGCACCAGCAGCTTCTGCTTCTTTTGCTTTTTCGCCTTGTGCAATAACGACAACGCGGGAAACTTTACCTGTACCGTGTGGTAAAACGAGTGCTCCTCTTAAGTTTTGCTCAGCCTTTCTTGGGTCAAGGTTGAGTCTAAATGCGACTTCAACAGTTGCATCAAACTTAACATAAGAGGTCTTCTTCACTAAATCCATTGCTTCATCGACTGGATAATTCTTAGTCTTGTCAATGAGTTTAGCTGCTTCAAGGTATTTCTTTCCTCTTTTCATATTCTTCCTCCTAAAATGTGGTCTAGCGGGATATCCTCCCACAATTTAGATAGCTAACGATCTAAATTATTCTGAAACGGTGATGCCCATCTGACGTGCTGTACCTTCAATGATTTTCATTGCTGCTTCAACAGTGTAAGCATTTAAGTCAGGCATCTTCTTTGTTGCAATGTCTCTTAACTGAGCTTGAGTGATGGTAGCAACCTTATCTTTCTTTGCGTTTTTAGCGCCAGATTGAATGTTTGCAGCCTTCTTCAGTAAGTCACTTGCAGGTGGGGTTTTGGTGACGAATGAGAATGTACGGTCATCATAAACCGAGATAATCACTGGAACAACAAATCCCATTTGATCTTTTGTTGCTTCATTAAATTGAGAACAGAATGCTGGAATGTTAACCTGTGCTTGACCAAGTGCTGGACCAACTGGTGGCGCTGGATTAGCTTTTCCGGCTGCAATTTGCAATTTAACGACTTTAACAACTTTTTTTGCCATGAGACACAACCTCCTTCTTTACATAAGTATGTGGTATGAATAACATTCTTCCACTATGGTGTGCTTTCACACGCGATATAATTCTATCATTTAGGGTTGTCTTTGTCAATGAAAAAAACGGGTTTTTTATTTTATTTTAGCTCCAAAAGGAAATAGAGCAAGCTGTGCGAGTTTAAACCATTGTAGACCAAAGGGAATACCAATGATCGTGACACAAAATAATACACCAAGCCCTAAGTAACCTAACATCATTTCCCAACCAAAGAAAATAGCCCAAATAATGTTGATAATTGGGTGTTCAGAGAAGTTTGTATCAACATCTTTTCCAAAAGGAAAAACGACGAGTCCTGCAAATTTAAATGCTTGAACACCGAAGGGGATACCAATGATGGTGATACTTAATAAAATACCTGCAATCATCCATAATAGTGCGGCAATCGCACCCCCAAAAACAAACCAAATAATGTTTCCAATGAATTTCATAGCGATACCTCCTAATGACATTATAACAAAAAACCTCTTATGAAAGAGGCTTTAGTCAATGAGTTGGTAAAGATAGGTTGTTGTATTATATTCCCAAAGTGATGTTTGGTTTGTGATATTGGCATAACCAGATGTCCACCAAGAAGATGATAGCGATGTTCGATTGGTTTGATAAACCGTTGTTGAATAGGTTGCTTTTTGACCCGTCATCTTGTTATAAATCGTAGATGAATTGACAAGTATCGATGGGTTGGTCGAACGTCTATAAATCGTGATTTGAGCACTTCTTGAATTGGTGAATGAAATGTTGTTGCCAATCGCTCTTAAGACACCTGATTGTACCGTATACGATGTTTTAGATGCATTTAAGACTGGTGATCTCATGAAACCTGTAAAGAATGTGTCTGTTGATGATGCACTACCTTGATTTCTACCTATTAAACCAGCGGATCCTATGGATGTATCTGTTGATGTTGTTCGATTGTTTAGGTTAGCGAAAACGACAGCACGATTGATAGAAACCGTAGCCGCTGAGAGGGTTGCTCCAATAATACCACCAATGTTAGTGACGGTATTCGCTAGAACATCTGCTTCTACATAAAGATCACTTAAGGTGACGTTAGCTGTGTTGATGGTGCCGATAACTCCACCGCTACCATAGGTATTACTTGAATAATTACCCGTTAGAGTTGTAGAGGTTATTTTGATATTTTGGATGGTTGCGGTAACGGTCGTGGTATCACCTGATGCGGGTTGAATCAATCCTGCTATGCCACCTACTGGATATGCAGAATTAGAACCTGTCGAATTTTTAATACGTATATTTTCAATGAGGTTGCCTGTACCTTGAATACGTCCTGTGAGGATACCTGATGTAATCGCACCGGTTGGTACATAGTTAAACTGGATGTTATCCAATGTTAAATTTTTAATGGTTGCACCATCTAAAACACCAAATATGCCACGAAGATTGGTAGCTGAAATATTTGATAAGACTTTGTTGTTACCATCTAAACTTCCACTGAAGACAATTTCATCGTTATTGATCCACGATGGATAACTGGTGTTTTGAAAATCGATATCCTTTGCTAAAACATAGGTTCCTGTATTTTGTGTTGTTGTAACAACATCGATAAACTCTTCTGCAGTATAAATGGGTGTGCCATCATACCAAACACCTAAGCCAATGGTTGAATCATTTGAACTTGTATTTCCTTCAACAGACGATGCCCAATAAGCAAAAGACATGCCAAATGAGAATAGCATATTGAAGACGATAAGTAAGATGATCAGATGTTTCTTTGAAAGCTTTAAGAGCAAAATAAAACTCCCGTGAATTCCAAATAGCAATCGCTATATTTGATGAATTCACGAGAGATTGTAGCACGACTCATGGTTAAAAGCAATTAAAACTATTCAAATTATATTGTATGACATATTTATGTCTTATTGGTTATACCTAAAAACCACATTCGTCATGATCACACGCTTGAGATTCGTCTTGATCACCAAGTGTTTGAAGTGGGTTTTCTTCTGCCCAAATTTGTTCTAATGCTTGCTTGAAATAAGCTGTTTGTTGTGCGCCTGAAATACCATATTTACGATTTAACACAAAGAATGGTACACCTTGAACACCGATTTGACGTGCTTCTTGTTGTTCTTGTTTGACTTGATCACTAAATTGATTTTTTGCTAAAACTTCAGCTGCTTGTTCTTTAGGTAAACCAAGTTCATCAGCAAGTTTAACAAGTGTATCATGATCTGCAATATTAAGACCATCTGTAAAGTATGCTTTCATTAAGCGTGATGTTAATGCTTCTTCTTTACCGAGTGTGTTCGCCCATTTCGCTAAACGATGTGCATCAAATGTATTCGTCATTTGAATGATGTCATAATTATAGGTTAAACCAACTGATTTTGCATTTTGTGTAAACATTAAAAATCTTTCTTTAGCATGTTGTGGTGTCATACCATGTCCTTCAGCAAACGTTTCATATGCGTTTTTCGTCATCACTTTAGGAGCTTGTGGATTTAATTGGTATGCTTTGTAAATCACTTCAACTTTGTTTTTATGTTTAAATTGACTTAATGCTTCTTCGAAGCGTGTTTTTCCGATATAGCAGAATGGACATGCAAAATCGGACCAGATTTCTATTTTCATATATAATACCTCCGTTTTCCATAGATATTATAACAAAGTTATGTGCATATGCAACGTCTTTTGCTTAAATTTTTATATTTTTTTAACTATTTATGTGTGTGAGCGTATTTTCACATTGAAGTTCCAAAATCGTGTAGACTAATGGTGAAAGAGGTGTATACGATGTACCATAACCCAACTATCATGCACGTTAAACGTGTTACATTAAGAATTAAGGATATCAAAAAATCATTGTCTTTTTATCAAGATATTTTAGGATTAACCGTGATTGATCAAAAACGTAATGTCACATCGCTCGGAACAACCAACAAAAACGTATTACTCGAACTCGTTGAAGAACCCGATGCTATTTTGATGGGCATAACACAAGGTTTATACCATTACGCGCTTCTTGTGCCAACAAGACAAGATTTAGCACACGTTATCCAAAGACTCATCAACAAGAAATATCCAATTTCGGGAGCATCTGATCACGGTGTTAGTGAAGCCATCTATTTAAATGATCCTGATGGACACGGTATTGAAATCTATCGTGATCGCATGCCTTCTGAATGGCCAAAATCAGGTGGCAAAATGACGATGTACACAGAAGCTATGGATGTTGAAGGAGTCATGTCTCTCATTGATCCAACAGCAACTTATCAATTTCCAAAAGATACCATTATGGGTCATCTCCATCTTCATGTAAAAAGTCTTGAACAAGCATCAGAATTTTTTGTTAACACATTAGGCTTTCAAATCGTATTAGCCTATGGTCCTTCTGCCTTATTCATTTCAGATCAAGGTTATCATCACCACATTGGTCTTAACACATGGCAAAGAAATGCCCCTTACGTGAAGGAGCATCAAATTGGACTGATCAGTTATGTGATCTCGTTATCAAACGAGAAATTTAATGAAATCAAAGGAAAGACAGATGCGATAACGTATGATCATGATATGCCGATGATGATTGATCCTCTTGGTCAACGTATCTATTTTGAGATTTATTAATAGTAATTTAAAGCAATGATTGACAAAATCATAGATAGTATAACTGTTAAATAAGCTAGACCGTGTATGATGATTCTTTTCTTGATCGTGAAAAGTTGATCGTGATCGCGGTCTATTTTTTGATGCAAAAGATAAGCTACGAGAAGTGATACACTTGCTAAAGCAAAGCTGAAATAAATCCTTGTGACAAAGCCTAAAATCATAAAGATAATAACTGGACTTAAGAAGTTTAAAAACTCATAAGAAAGTCGTTTTTGAGAAGGATCTAATCGTTCTATCGCTTTTGTTGAGAATACTGCTGCGCATGTTCCGATGATGAAAACTAAACACAGATAAAAAAGCATCTGTTTTAATTGTCCATATCTGAAAGTATCAACGACTTGCGAGGTGACATACATCGTAAGAAGCATTAAGCCGTTTAAAACAAAACCTTGGATAGCAAGATAACCTGTTTTCTTCATAACAAACCTCTTAACGTATTTGTTTTCATTATATCACTACACTTAAAAAAAGAAAAAGGCGATTTCTCGCCTTAAATTTCTCTAACATCGTGTGCATCAAGTTCAGTTGGTGTTGCACGACCAAAGAGGTCTAAATCAACAGTCACTTTTTCTTGATCATCATCAACGTGGGTTACTTCACCCTTCATACCTAACCATGTGCCATTCATAACTTCGACCATCTTGCCGAGTAAATGAGCCCATGTTGGTTTGCTGATGATACCAACCTTTAATAAAATCTGATTAATTTCATCTGGTGCAAGTGGAACTGGCTTGGTGCCACCACCTGATGAACCTAAGAAACCTGTAACACGTGGTGTGTTTCTCACAACAAACCATGATTCATCGGTTACAATCATTTCAACAAATACATACCCTGGGAAGAGTTGTTTAATCTTCTCTTTTTCTTTACCGTCAGCCTTCT
>CAZETB010000027.1:0-23638 GCA_964514865.1 uncultured Mariniplasma sp.
TTATTAGCTGTGTAGGTGAATGGGTTATCAAATAGAACCATGTTACCAAGTTCAACACCCATCTGTTTAACTTCTTCTTTTGAACTTGCACCAATATCTAAGATTAAATCACCAATCGATGTGTTTTGTTCTTTCTTTAGATGAGGTGGAATAGCTCCAACAACACCACGGATGATGCCTTGATGCGTATGAACATTAAGAACTTGTGAAATGAAGACTTCACCGTTTAAACCACCTAAATTGGTTAGTTTTAACATACCTAAATCGGTGATGCCAACAACCATTAAACCGACTTCGTCCATATGACCTGCAACCATCACGGTTGGTGCGTTTTCATCTTTTGCTTTTTTAACTGCAAAAATAGATCCTAAACGATCTGTTTTGATTTCATAGTTAGGAAATAATGACATAAAGTCTTTGATATAGGTTCGAATATCACCTTCGAAACCTGATGTTCCTTGCAAGTTAAATAAATCTCTAAATATTTTTCTTATCATGGATGATCTTTCCCTTCAGTTGATAGATTGGTCCAAGCTTACGCTTTTTTTCTTCATATTCAGTCATGTAGGCTGATTCATCTAAGTCTCTCACTTCTTCAATCACCTTAAAATAACCATCGAGATATGAAATACTATCTTCAAAGAGTTCTAAGTGATCAGTTCTAAATTGCAAGATACCATCCTCTTTAAGCAAATAACGATATTTATCGAGCATAGTTGGATACGTTAAACGACGCTTATGGTGTTTTTTCTTTGGCCATGGGTCTGAAAAGTTTAAATAAATGACATCCATGCTATGTTGCGGAAGCCACAAATCAAGATGGTCAGCTGGTGCTAAGATAATGATTAAATTATCTAAATTCATTGAAACTTTTTTCTCTGCAATACGGTAACAGACGTTTCGATCCATTTCAACAGCAATAAATGTTTCATCGGGATGATCTAAAGCAAGTTGACTGATAAACTGTCCTTTTCCCGATCCAATTTCGGCATGAACTTTGGTTGTATCAAAAGGTAACATCATCGGTTCAACATGAACACCCATACCGATGAGATTATCAATGGTTGCAGACTTAATGTGGCGTTGGCGCAAAAAAATCACTTCTCCTAAATGTAAAAAGGGTAGATCATCTACCACTTTTTTGTCTTATGCTAATTTTCCTAAACCTTCTGTAATTAAAAAGTCAGCCAGTGAAACCATGGCTTTTTCAGCATCAGGTCCAGTGACGTGAATCTTAATGATTTCTCCCTTATAAATACCTAAGGACATTAAACCCATAATCGATTTAAGATTAATGGTTTTTCCCATCGCAGTTAAATTGATCTCCGATGAAAAGCTCATTGCAAGATTCACTAAGCGTGTCGCGGGTCTAGCATGAATGCCATATTCCGATACGATAGCAAAAGATTGTTCCATATTAGTTGACCTCTTTTCTTCTTTCATTAAGATAGGAAAGAACTTCTTTTGTGTGTTGTTTTATCAAAAGCGTGAGTTCACGACCCTTAAGGAAAGCGGGAATTTCAAGCTGTTTGAGTAAAAGTTGATCAATACGTTTTAAATCATTGATAATGACCTTGAGCCTTTGGTGTTCCATCGAAACACGTTCGATATTGGATGAACCACCTAAACTGTTCACTAACAGTTCAAGATCAAGGGTTGGTTCTTCGACTTTTTGTTTTTTACGTGATCTCATAAGGATGATGATCGTTAAAATCACAAAAAGTATGAGTAAACCGATGAGGGTTGGATAAAACCAAGTATTAGCAATATCAATCATCTCGAGACCTCCATCCACTTTATTATAGCGAGAATTACCATTTTTTTCAATTACTTTATGAACATTGCATCACCAAATGAAAAGAAACGATAGCGGTGATCAATAGCTTCTTGATAAGCCTTCATGATAAAATCTTTTCCAGCTAAAGCACTGATTAACATAATCAGTGTCGATTTGGGTAAATGGAAGTTGGTGATGAGTTTATTAACAACCTTAAAGGTATAACCAGGGTAGATGAAAATTGATGTGTCAAACGTTCCTGGGATGAACTTACCGTTGTAGTTACTTTCTAACGTTCTGATTGAAGTTGTTCCGACGCATACAATGTTTTTGCCTTGTGCTAAAGCTTCATTAAGAAGTTTAGCGGATGTTTCACTCATCGTATACGTTTCTTCATGCATGTGATGATCTTCGATCTTGTCGACTTGAACTGGTTTAAATGTCCCTAGTCCCACATGCAGTGTAATTGGAATGATTTGAGTTCCTCGTGATTGAATCTGATCAAGAAGCTCTTTTGTAAAATGAAGACCTGCAGTCGGAGCTGCAGCACTTCCTAAATCTTTCGCATAGACGGTTTGATAACGATCTTTATCAGATAACTTTTCTGTGATATATGGTGGTAGTGGCATGGTGCCAAGTTGTTCTAATATTTCAATAAAAATGCCTTCATAGGTCATTTTATAGAGTCTGATACCTTCTTCTTTGATACCGATACATTCAGCAGTTAAAAGATTAGAAAACTTAATGATAGTTCCAATCTTCACGCGTTTAGCGGGTTTGGTCATCGCTTCCCAGATGTTGGGTTCGACTTCTTTAAGAAGTAAGACTTCAACAACAGCATTCGTCATATCTTTAACACCTAAAAGACGCGCTGGAATGACTTTCGTGTCATTGATGACTAAGACATCATTTTCATTTAAATACTGTGTGATATCATAAAAATGATGGTGTTCTATCGTTTGATCTTGGCGATCTAAAACGAGCAATCTTGAGTGATCACGCTTTTCACTAGGGTGTTGCGCAATCAGTTCTTTGGGCAAATTAAAATCAAAATCATTTACTTTCATGATCAAATAA
Organism: uncultured Mariniplasma sp.; assembly: GCA_964514865.1. Lineage (GTDB taxonomy): Bacteria > Bacillota_I > Bacilli_A > Acholeplasmatales > Acholeplasmataceae > Peloplasma. Next base: position 2,855 of record CAZETB010000027.1, read on the forward strand.
TCCTTTATAGTAGGTAATGCCTAAGGCTTCATAGGCTTTTTGTGTAGCGACGCGGCCTCGATTGGTTCGTTTGATGTAACCCTCCATTAAAAGATAAGGTTCATAAACGTCTTCAACGGTTGTCATTTCTTCGCTGATGGATGCTGAAATCGATTCGATACCAACCGGTCCACCACCAAATTTTTCAATGATGCTTCTTAAATAACGATAGTCGGTATGATCTAAACCATTTTCATCAATACCTAACTTAGATAATGCGTGATTAGTAATGTGATCGGTGATAACACCATCACCAATAATTTCTGCGAAATCTCGAACACGTCTAAATAGACGGTTAGCAATTCTAGGTGTTCCACGACTACGTTTGGCAAGCGAGATCACAGCATCGGCTTCAATATCGTTTTGATAGACTTTAGAGGTACGCTCAACGATTTGTTTTAAATCTTCAACACCGTAATAGGAAAGTCTAAAGACGACACCGAAACGATCTCTTAAGGGTGCTGATAAATCACCAAAACGGGTGGTTGCACCGATCAGTGTAAAAGGTGGTAGATCAATACGAATGGATCTGGAATCATGATCTTTTCCGATGACGATATCTAACACATAATCTTCCATTGCTGCATATAATACTTCTTCAACAAAACGGGGAAGTCGATGAATTTCATCAATAAATAAGACATCACCAGGATTTAAAGAACTTAAAACAGCGGCGAGATCACCACTTCGTTCAATCGCAGGTCCTGATGTGACTTTGATTTGGACACCAAGTTCATTGGCAATAATTTGTGCTAACGTTGTTTTACCAAGTCCTGGGGGACCATAGAGCAAGATATGATCTAAAGCTTCTTTACGTTTTAAAGCTGCTTTAATATAAACATCAAGCATCTCTTTAATATCGTTTTGACCAATGTATTGGTCTAAACGCTGCGGACGTAAAGATTGATCTTCGTCTTCCTTGATGGACATGGCTGTAATAATGCGTTCTTTATCCATGATAAACCTACTTTATTAAGAGTTGTAAGGCTTGTTTAATCATCTGTTCAACCGGTTGATCTTGGTTGATCTTCTTCATAACCTTTTTGATTTCTGTATTGGAATAGCCAAGGGCTGATAAAGCATCGGTGACATCGTTTTTATGTGTGGGAAGAAGCTCATCATCTGATTCGATGAGTTTACCCTTTAAATCAAGAATGATTTGCTGAGCACTCTTGGTGCCGATACCAGGGAATTTCGTTAAGTATTTAACATTACCTTCTTCAATTGCTAGGATAATATCATTGATTTGATCAGTTGCGAGTAATGATAAGGCACTCTTAGGTCCAATGCCTGATACACCAATCAAACGAATGAATAACTCTTTAGATTCCAAAAATCTAAATCCATAGAGGTGATTGATATCTTCTCTGACATAATGATGGGTGTACATTCTTAATTGTTCACCGATATGATAAGAATAAGGGTTAGGTGAAATAATTAAATAACCAACACCTTGATTTTCAATGACAACATAACTTGGTTTGATTTCGGTAATTATGCCTTCGATATATGCGTACACAACCTCACTCCTCTTCATCTCATTACATCCTATTATATCATAAAGTCATAGGATTTTTTAATCGTTGGATGTGAATATGTTATAATATTTTTAGGACGTGATAAGGTGCTTAAACTCGATCATATCAAGGACATTGATGTTGAATTAAAACAACTTTTAGCAATCGATAAGAAATACCTGCCTATTCAAAAAAAATTGGCAGTTGTTTTGCGTGGACTCAATCCCTTTTTAACACAAATCGATAAAGATCAACAACTCAACCAATCCCATTTTTTACAAGCATCATTAAAGATTAATCGTCATTATGCAGAAAACATGGAGCATTTTCAACGCTCACTCAATGTGCTTATTCAAAAAAATGCAGATGAGATTGAAAAAAGTCAAAAAAATAAACATCAGAAAACACATGAATTAAATCAAAATTTAAAGATTCAACTCGAAACGATTGAACAAAAAGTTCATCAGATGGATGAAGAAGCCAAAGAGAAGCTGGAAAAAGCGGATCAAATCTTTAAGCGTGAGCTTGGTCAGATTCAAAAAGTCATGGTTGAAGCACGTAAAGTTTATCAAGAAAATACACAGCACATTGAATCTGAGAAAATTGAATCCACCGAACTCTACAAAAAACGTTATGATGACCAAATGAAGTCACTTGAAGATCGTGAAAAAGACATCATTGAACAGATTGAACAACGTCGCATCATCATCAAAGATGATAGCCAGCAAGCTGTTAAAGTCAACGACGAAGCTTATTTAGTCATTAAGAACACGTATTCACAGTTATCCATATCACTTAATAAAAAAATAAATGAGCTTAAAAAGAAATATCAAAGTGCACTTGCAACATTAGAAAAAGAACACGATGTTCGGTTAAAACCAATTTTGCAATCCATTGAAGATTTAAAATTGAGTTATCAAGAAGCTCAAAAGAAATCATTAGCTACATTCAATGAGAAAATGTCATCATTAAGTGTTATTTTTGATATTCAAAAAACGTCTTATGAAACTAAAAAAGAACGTATCATTCATGAAGGTAATGACCAAATCACACTGTTTAACTCTAAATTATCGGCCTATCGTGAAACAACACAAAAAGAAAAACTTGCAAAATCTCGTGAAATTAGAAACGAGATTAAAAATATGCAAGATGAACATGCCATCGAACGTAAAAATCATGATCTAACACAAATCATGAATCAATTTGATAACGAACTTAACAAACAAATTATCAGAACTAACCGGGATATCTTAGTTAAGAAAAAAGAAACACAACGAAAATTATATGATCTTGATCAAAAGCATTTAAGAGAGATCAACGAATGGCGACTCCAAAAAGTTCTTTATGAGTATGAGAAAAAACAAGACTTCGCGAAGATTGATCTTAACTTTAATCATAATCTTCAAGCTTCTGAACTTATGCATAAGTCTGAAGAACTCACATTCAATTATCAAAAAGATGTGCTCTTACAACAACATAATAAAGATCTTCTTCCACTTGAGTATCAATTATCCATTGGTGCTGCCATTCAGGAAAGAGAATTAAATCTACTTGCCAATGATGCACATGTGACTATCGCATCCTTCAAGCATGCTGAACAACTTCTCGATTTTGAACTCAAGAAAGAATTATCATTCCTTGAATTCAATCGTCTTCAAGAAAAAGCTCATTATGATGCAGATCTAAATGTCTTAAATGCATCCACACAGCTTGAACTCGAAAAAGAGAAAGTTAAACGCGACTTTATCTTGTCAGAACAAGAGTTGCGTATTGAGTTATCACAAGCTCTCTTCAACAAACAGAAACAAGCCATTCAACATGATTTAAATCTAAAGAATAACGAAATCAATCTCGAAAGAGAACTCGTTTACTTAGAAAATAAGAAAGTTTTAAATCAATTGAAGTTTGCTAATCAGCGCGAAGAAATCAAACGGCATTTCATCGTCAATGAAAGCAGATATAAACATCAGCAACGTATGAGCAATGAAAAAGCTGTTCGTCTCTTATCGACCTATAAGAATGAACTTGAACAAAGTCAAATGCTCACAGAAAACTTCTTTAAGATTATTTACCAGTTTTATAGCACTGACATGATCTTTAAAAATGCATTGATTGAACTTTACCATCTCCCATCTCATCCTGAAGTATTCAAAGGGATGATTGAACTCATTTTAAAACAATCACAGCATATGCTGGATGCCTTTTACACCATCATTGAACAGTATCAACACGCTGATCAAGCCTTCTACTTAAAAAAGATTGAAGACTTAACGGGATACAAATACATGCTCAAGCATGAAGATATGATGAATTATTATGCAACTGAAGAAGGTAAAGTTCATGATAAAATCAAAAACGTTCAACAAGATATCCAATCTTTAGAAGAACAGTTTTTCCTTATGCAAGGCGATTTAGAGCGCACAACACTTCATATTGAGCAGTTGCATAAACAGATGGATATGCTTAAAGAGCATGGCAAATCAGAAACGAAACATCAAGAACTTAAAGAACTTCATAAAGAAATATCAAATAAAGAACATGATGCGAAACGTCTTAAGATGATGATCGATAAACTTCAAAAGAACATGGATAAAAAGCATCTTGATATGGCACCACTCGAATGTGATTTAAAACGCGTCCAGGATCATCAAAAAGGAGCTGAATCTAAACTCGAAAAGAGTAAGCATGAAGAAGCTTCCATCTTCTATGTTTACTTAAACAAAAATAAGAGTATCTATGAAAAGATGACTCAAGATGTTAAAGCCTATCATGAGACGCTTAACAAGTTTTACCATGATTTATCACAGGAAGTCTATGTGAGTGATCTTTTCTTAACCAATCAAACAAAAGCTCTGACTATCTATTTAAATCAATTCGATAAAAAATTGATATTGCGGTTTCAGCAATTCCTTAACTTGATGTTAAAGTTCTATTTGAAAAATGAAAAGGAACAGTCACTTCTCACAACAGGATTTAGAAGATCGACAACCGATTTGATCAGAAGTCTTAATCAAACCTATATCAAGCAAATTGATGATGTCGATGTGGCTATCCAGAAACAAGCTGATGACGATCATCTTCATGAACGCACGCTCAGAATTAAAACTAGAAAAGCATCAGAACTTGAAGCTATCACCTATAAAAAAGCACTTCTACAAGATCAGAATCTGCTTAAACTTCTTGAAAATAAGCTTGCTGAAAATCAAAATAGTAAAGAAAATGAATTAAAGCTCATTCATGAAAATCAATTATCAACAGCTCAGCAGTATCAACATGAACATGAAAGCAAGATTCATGAACTTCAAGCTCAGCACGATAAGATTATTCAAAGCATTGATTTCAATATCACGAGTGCAGTTAAAAATCATAGTGCGCTTGATGAAAGTATCACGAATAAAAATGAAGCAATCTTAAACAAATATGAGAATAACCATGATAAGAGCATGCTTAATTTCAAACAAAAAAACGACCATATTGCAGATATGATCGAGAAGTTTAAAGAGAATCAAACCAAACGTCTTCAACAAGATCACATCAATCTTAAGAAGATGAATCAAAAACGTGAACTTGAACTTAGAAACATGCAGTCACAACTCGTTAAATTCAATAAAACAACGAAAAAGCAACAAAATCATGTGTTAGCTAAAGAACTTCGGTTACTTAAGAAAACACATAATTCTAAGGTGAAGATGTTACACTTAAATTAAGAAGGGAAACCTTCTTTTTTTATATGATGATCCCTAAAAGAATAGCAAGTAATACGATGACAGGGGCAGGTACTTTTTTTGTTAATAGTATGATGGTTGTTACAACAAAAACGATGATATGATCTAGGGATAAACCACTTTCTTGCATGAGTTTAACTGCTGCAATCGTAATCAAACCACCAGCAACAGATACGGTTCCAGATAATGCAATCCGTATGCCTTTCATTTGTTTGATGCTCTCCCACATGGGAATCACAAATAAGATGAGTAATGTACCTGGTAAAAAGATTGCAACCCCAGAGATCAATGCAGCTATGATTTGTGTGATGATCCCTAAATCAGCAGATGCCATACCGCCTGCATAAGCACTAAAACTAAACATGGGACCAGGAATACCTTGAACTAATCCAAAACCTGTTAGAAAGGCATTCATTGATAAAAATTGATGAACTTCTACTAACTCAGTGACCATATAGGGAATGACGACTTGACCACCACCGATCACAAGGTAACCAAAACGGTAAAACCGTTCAAATAAGAAGATGAGGCGGTTATCAAAGATGAGAGTTAATCCAAATGAAATGACTGCAATACCAACGACGAGTATGAGATACACCCATTTAGGTTTAACAGAAACTCTATGCCATAAGTTCTTTTCCTTGGAAGCGATCAGTGTGATCAGTCCACCAGTGATTAAAACAAGTGGATAAATAAAACTTTGACTGATAAAATATGTGATCAACATTGCTGCTATAAAAAGTGATAAGGTCAACCCGTTTTTAATCACTTTTCGTCCTAGTTTATACGATGCCACAGCCATAAACCCAACAGCCATAGGTCCGATATATCTTAAGATGTTTTGATCAATACCTTCATAAGATAAAAACGCATATAAAAATGAGAATAATGTCATCAGTAGAATCGCTGGAGTAGCCCAAACCAATAGCGTCAAGAATAAAAGGCGTGGTCCACCGACTTTATACCCGATAGCAAGCATGGTTTGTGTACTGCTTGGACCAGGTAATAAACCGGTTAATGCGATCAGTTCAATCATCTCTTCTTCAGATAGATATTTCTTTTTGATGATCATGTGATCTGTGAAGACACCATAGTGCGCTTCTGGACCTCCAAAAGCACCTAGAGAACATATGAAGACATCTTTAAGAAAGGTGAGATTAGAAACACTATTTTCCATCATATTCTCCTTTTAGCATCATCTTATCATAAGATGATAAAAAAAAGAAAAGGGATACAATCCCTATTCAATAAATTCGAATTCAAATGTGAAGATTCTTACGGTGTCATGATTTTTAGCGCCTTCTTTTCTTAAGGCTTCATCAACACCTAAACTTCTCAGTTGTCTTGCAAAACGTCTGACTGCTTCATCTTTAGTAAAATCTGTACGATCAAAGATGAGTTTGAGTTTTGTACCAGTTAAATCAAATGAACCATCTTCTTGTTTCGTAATGATAAAATCAGGTTCTTCTTCGTTTAAGGTATAGTGTTTGATATATTCTGGTGTTTTTTCTTCAACAACAGGAGCTTTTTTAAGTGTATCGAGTGTTAAATAAAGTAACTTCTCAACTTCTTTTTTCTGATGTGCAGAAATTGCAACTAATTCACTACCAACAACTTTTTTTAACGCTTCTAACTTATCTTCATGACCTGGAATATCAATCTTATTAGCAACTACGATCTGAGGACGCTTGAGGAGATCTTCATCATACATCTTCAGTTCATGATTGATCTTATGATAATCAGCAACAGGATCTTCACGTGTTAAGTCAACAACGTGCAAGAAGATACGACATCTTTCGATGTGTTTAAGGAAACGAATACCAAGACCAAAACCTTGATGCGCATTTTCAATTAAACCGGGTAAGTCTGCTAAAACGAATGATTCATCACCAATTTCAACCATACCGAGTTGTGGGTGTAACGTTGTAAAAGGATATTCAGCAATTTTAGGTCTTGCATTAGATACCACAGATAGCAATGTTGACTTACCAACTGATGGATAACCGATTAATCCGACATCAGCTAATACTTTGAGTTCAACAATGATTTTTCTGTAGACACCTGGATCACCGTTTTCAGCATAATCAGGTGCTGGATTTCTGTGTGTTGCAAGTGCGATGTTACCTCGTCCACCTTTACCACCTTCAGCAACCACGAGTTCTTCACCTTGTTTTGTGATTTCACCGATCTTAAGTGATTTATCAGCTGTATAAACAATCGTTCCTAAAGGAACTTTAACATACGTGTTTTCAGCGGATGCACCATGTTGTCCTTTGGTACGTCCTCTTTCTCCTGGTTTTGCTTTAATGTGACGCATGTAGCGAAGATCGATCAAGGTCGATTTGCCTTCATCACCAACAAAAATAACGGATCCACCGTTTCCGCCATTTCCGCCCCATGGGCCACCATATTCTACATATTTTTCTCTGCGTGCAACAGCAACCCCGTCGCCGCCTTTTCCACCATAAACTTCTACGGAAATTTCATCAACAAACATGATTTAGCCAACTTTCTTCTGAAAAAAAAGGATAACAGGCGTTATCCTTCGTAAACTGAAACTTGTGTACGGTCTCTACCGAGTCTTTCGTATTTAACGATGCCGGTTACCATAGCAAACAATGTATCATCGCCACCACGTCCAACGTTAGCACCTGGATGAATCTTCGTACCGCGTTGACGGTAGATGATTGAACCTGCAGTTGCAAATTGTCCATCAGACAATTTCATGCCAAGACGTTTTGAGTGGGAGTCGCGACCGTTACGGGATGAACCTACACCTTTTTTCGATGCGAATAACTGTATATTTAACTTTAACATGTTATCCCTCCTTCTGGTTTTTAATATATTTTGGGTATTGTTTTTCAAAATCATTCAAGGTATATTCCAAGTTATCGAGAAGTCGTTCAACGATATCGTTGTCTTCTTTCATGGTGATTTGAAAATATCCTTCATCAACTGTTAAATCAATGAGATGATTTAACGCTAAGTGCTCAATCGCATTCGCGGTAAGAAGTGTTGCTGTAGATACAGCTGCACATACGATATCTTGACCATGAGGTTTATATTGAGCGTGTCCGCTGACGGTGATACGTTTGATCTTTCCGTCATGCTTTAAAATCTTTGATGTAATCATAATTAAGCGTTGATTGATTCAATAACGAGCTTAGTGTATGATTGACGATGTCCTTGCTTTTTGCGGTAGTTTTTTCTGACTTTGTACTTGAAGACAATGATCTTAGGACCACGTCCGTGTTTAAGTACTTTGGCAACGACACTTGCACCTTCAACGGTAGGTGTACCGATAACGGTTTGTTCACCACCAAGTGCTAAAACTTCAGTAAATTCATAGTTTTCGCCAGCTTCAACATCTAATTTTTCAACATAGATTTCTTGACCAACTGCTACTTTGACTTGCTTACCGCCTGTTTTAATAACTGCATACATGTTGCGTTCCTCCTTTTATAGTTTGAAGACACACTATCAAGGTAGCTTAAAAGCGTTTAAAACCTGTCCTAAGTGGTACAACATAGATATTTTAACGTAGTTAGGTAGAAAAGTCAATGAAAAAAACATTAAAATTACGCGAAATTAAGCATTTTTGACCTTGAGGTCTCCAGCGTGTTCATCAGTTTCTTCTTTTGACTTCTTCTCTGGTTTTTTGAAGAGACTTGCAATCCGTTTAGGTAGAATCATTAAGGCATCTCCAACAACAGCTGGAATCATACCTGCAGCTTCGATAAGTGCTGTTCTTCTGATTTCTTCTTTGGTAATTTCCTTTGCATCAGAGAATAAGAATTTACGTGTGACAATACCGATTCTTAACGTTAGTAAAGCGTTTGAGATCCCTTGAGTCACTGAGGATAAAACGGGCTTAATAAAGGGAACTTCACCGAGTGTGTTCACGGTTGATGTTGGCATGAGTTCTGTGATATCCATGTTTTCTAATCCTTCAGCAATCAATGCTGTTGAAAACACATTGACAGTTAATTTGGACAAGTTTTTAAACGATGGACGAAAGCCACACATGACGACGAGTTCTTTAATCATTTTAAGATTAACAACGATGACGGTAAAGAAATCGAGGCGACCATTTTGTGAAATGGCTGTTGATAACATCACGGTTTTCGCATGCTTTTTAATGACAGCATTCATCTCTTTTTTAACATGATGTGTAAACACATGATTTAGTGCTAGTTTTAAATCCTCTGGACTACTCTTTAAAGCATCATTTAAACGGGTTTGGTTATCTTCTGATAAGTTGGGGTCTTCTAAAAGACGTTTAGCAACTTTCTTGTGTACACCATGATTGATCACTTTCGCATCATCAAGGGTTGTTTCAACAGAAAATGCTGGTGAGAATAAAATGATGTGTACGGGACGTAATATGAGCAGGTAAACCAAAATAAAGGATAAACCATAAAAACCATATTCAACGTATGGGTGTACCGCACGCAAGCGATCACCAACATCAAGAATGCTCGATAGTAAGATTAAGACAAACAAAAGGATAAAGCCGATGGCGATGGCGTACCAAAACGTTTTGGTCGTATCTTTTTTCTTTTTCATCATAACTCCTTCTTTCTTATCATGATTATATCATCATTTTTCATGAAATGAAGGATGAAAAAAATTATACGTAGAACTTTTTTGCTTCCTTAATGGAATAGTACTCACCTTTTCCAATGATGATGTGATCGATCAAGTCAATACTCATCAACTCTGATGCTTGAATCAGCATATCGGTTGCTTTCATATCCGCTTTGGAGGGTGATGCATCTCCTGTTGGATGATTGTGGACAAAGATCACTGCAGATGCACTCAGTTTAATAGCTGTTTTAAAGATTTCTCTGGGATGAATGAGTGTTTGGTTGATCGTCCCAATAAAAATCGTTTCCTTGGTAATAACCTCACTTTTTACGTTAAGATAGATCGCAATAAAGTGTTCTTGCATGAGGTGTGAGACAGATGGATAAAGATCATGATAAACATCAAAAGCAGATGTGATGGTTTGTCTTTTTTCTTTCGTAGAAACAGATAATCTTCTTCCCAATTCAATGGCCGCGACTAACGTCGTAGCTTTTGCTTCTTTAATTCCTTTGACATTCATGAGTTCAAAAACGGTCATGCGCTTCAGATCATCAAGTGATTCTAAATGATATATTACTTTTTTGGATAAATCAACAACAGACATGTCTTTATCCCCCGTTCTTAAAAGAATGGCGATCAGTTCATCCATCGATAACGCTTCAGGTCCATGGGATATCAATCGTTCACGTGGTCTTTCTTCTTTGGGCATCTCTTTAATCAAGTACATAAAAAAACCTCCTCTATCTTATGATAGACAAGGTTTTAGAAGTTTACTTTATTCCCATTCAATTGTTCCAGGAGGTTTGGTTGTGATGTCATAGACAACACGATTAATTCCCTTCACTTCATTGGTCATCCGGTTGGATATCTTTTGCAAGATGGGATATGGTATATGTGCGACATCTGCGGTCATACCATCAATCGATGTGACTGCACGAATGACTAACACGTGATCATAGGTTCTTTTATCACCCATCACACCAACTGTTTTTAAGGGTGTTAATACGGTGAAATATTGCCAAATATCGCGATCAAGCCCATGCTTTTTGATTTCTTCTCTTAAAATAAAGTCACTTTCTTGAACGATACGAATTTTATCTTCGGTGATGTCACCTAAAATGCGAATTGCTAATCCAGGGCCAGGGAAAGGTTGACGTTGTACGAGATCTTCAGGTAAACCTAAAGCTAAACCAAGCGCTCTTACCTCATCTTTAAAGAGTTTGTTCAAGGGTTCAATCAGACCTAACTTCATATCTTTGGGTAAGCCACCCACATTATGATGTGATTTAATGGTTTCTGCTGTTTTGGTACCAGATTCAATGACATCGGTGTAAAGCGTTCCTTGGGCTAAGAATTTCGCATCTTTCATCGTAGAGATTTGTTCTTCAAAGATTCTGATGAAAGCTTCACCAATGATCTTTCGTTTCTTTTCAGGATCGGATACACCCTTTAAGAGATTCAAGAAACGTTCTTTGGCATCAATCGTAATCAAATTGGTTTTATAATAATCTTTAAATGTTTGATTGACATCGTCTGCTTCATGAAGACGTAGCAAACCATGGTCAACAAAAATGGGTGTGAATTGGTCTTTTAAGATGTGATGAAGAAGTGCAGTGACCACACTAGAATCAACACCACCAGATAGTGCACAGATAACGTGTCCATCCCCTACCATCTCTTTAATCAGTTTGGTTTGTTCTTCTATGAAATGGGGCATCGACCATGTTTTTTCTGCATGACAAATGTCAGTAATGAAATGATCTAACATCTCTAAACCATGTTCAGTGTTTCTAACTTCAGGGTGAAACTGAATACCATAGATATTTTTTTCTAGATCCATCATCATGGCAAACTCAGTTGTCTTTGATGATGCAATACATGTAAATCCATCTGGAAGCTTAGTGACTTGATCACCATGACTCATCCAAACGGAAAATGAAGATGGTAAATCTCTTGTGAGTGGGTTAACATGCTTAATGGCCATCTCTGTTAAGCCATATTCACGCTTGTCATGACCTTTCACTTCACCACCTAAGGTGTAAGCTAAAAGCTGCATACCATAACAGATGCCTAAGATAGGTAAACCTGATGAAAGTATTCTTGGATCTAAGGATGGTGCATCATGGTCATAGACTGAATTAGGTCCACCTGATAAGATGAGCCCAACGACATCTATAAAATCTAAATCTTTGACATCTTCAGGATGAATCAGTTCACTGTAGACACCTAAATCTCTGATGCGTCTAACGATCAATTGGTTGTACTGTGAACCGTAGTCAATCACGATAATCTTTTTATTCATGGTAATTAGGAGCCTCCTTGATGTTATCGACATCATGGGGGTGTGACTCCTTAAGTCCTGCGTTTGAAATCTTTACGAATTGTGCTTTTTCTTTTAAGTCACCAATCGTTTCACAACCACAATAACCCATACCTGATCTGAGACCACCCATCATCTGATGAATGACATCTTTAATTTCTCCCTTGTAGGGAACAGTTGCTTCAATGCCTTCAGGAACTAATTTTTTTAGTTCTTTAACGCCACCTTGGAAATAGCGATCTGATGATCCTTTCTTCATGGCGGTGAGTGAACCCATACCGATATAGCTTTTCACGTCTTTACCATCAATCGTAATGACGTCACCAGGTGTTTCTTTAGTGCCTGCAAGTAAACCACCAAGCATCACACAGTCTGCACCGGATGCTAAAGCTTTTGTGATATCACCTGATAATTTAATACCACCATCAGCAATGATTCCAATATCATACTGTTTCGTAACTTGATAAACATCATTAATTGCAGTTAACTGGGGAACACCAACACCAGATACAACACGTGTTGTACAAATTGATCCTGGACCAACACCTACTTTAATCGCTGATGCACCGGCATAGATTAAATCGATGGCTGCTTGTGCTGTTACGACATTCCCACCAATAATATCTAAGTTAGGAAATAATGCACGAATCTGCTTGATAGTCTCAATAACGCCTTTAGAATGGCCATGTGCGCTATCGACTGCGATGATATCAACACCAGCTTCATAGAGCTTATTGACACGATCATATGTATCTTGTCCAACACCAACAGCTGCACCGACTCTAAGTCTTCCTTCTGAGTCAATACAGGCATCTTTTTCTGTTGGTAAAACAGGTGTGTTTTTCACACGTTTAACTAACTCTGCTTGATCGTCGATTGATAAGTTTTTATGGATGACCCCTAAACCACCCAATTTAGCTAATGCAATCGCCATCTCATCTTCCGTCACGGTATCCATCGCTGCTGACAGAATCGGAATGTTTAACTCAATCTTTTTGGTTAACTTCGTGCGTAAAATGGTATCGATGGGTACCACTTTTGAATAACTTGGCACGAGTAGAAGATCGTCAAACGTGAATGCTTCTTTTATGACTTTTCCATTCATCATTTTTACTTACCCCTTATAAGTTTTCTTTAGTTTATCACTGAATATGTAGAATAGCAAGATAGGTTTCATATAATGAAAAAAACATAGCAACTATGTTCTTTTTCTTTGGTAGATAGCTACTGGAGCGTAGATCATTTGTAACAGTAATGCAATTGATAAAACAAATCCGATAACCCAGAAGTCACCTAAAAAACTATACATAAAGGAAACTTCACTGGGGACTTCTCTTAAAAATAGGTGATTACTATCTAAAAGGAAGTTTAATGGATACATGATCGCTGCATAGATGAGGAGTATCAAACTTGATGTAAGTAAATCTTTATAAGTTAATCTCATTTTAGCTACTATAAGAAGGTAAAGATTACCGAGTAAGAAGAACCCATGATTTAAGAAATAATGGAAGTATCTGAAGTGTGGGATGTTGTAATTAAGATCTGCAACTACTAAACTGATCAGTGATCCTAAGATAGCCCATGGGAAGATGAATTTAAACAGACGCTCTGATTTAAACCATAACGTATAAGCTGTGACATACATGGAAATTGCACAAACACCAAAGGGTAACAGTGATGTTTGAAATCCTCCTTGGATGATACTCCAGATGTAGAATGTCCATTCCATAGCAATCATGAAGATGGCAGTACCTCTTCTTAAGATCACATCAGTCTTAGAAGAGATTTTATCTTTGAATAACATCATCATGATGAAAAGCGTTAATAAAAATAAGATGGCTAATCCATGGGATAATCCAAACCATTCAAATGTTTGATAGCGATCACTAAACATGTTCATTTCTCCCTTTAATTCCATTATAAAAGAAAACTGCAGGATTGACTCCTACAGTTTTATATTTAATCAACAATATCTAAACCTTGATACTTAGCAATCTGTTTAACGTCTTTATCACCACGTCCAGATAGATTAGCAACAATAATTTGATCTTTTCTCATCGTTTTAGCTAACTTCATCACTTCTGCAATCGCATGTGATGATTCAATGGCTGGAATAATACCTTCCATACGTGAGAGATACAAGAAAGCATCAATCGCTTCTTGATCGGTTGCCGATGTATATTTAGCACGTTTAATTTCTTCTAAATAAGCATGTTCTGGTCCAACACCAGGATAATCAAGTCCTGCAGAAATCGAATAGACAGGAGAAAAGTCGCCATTTTCTTCTAATAAAACTTTAGTTTGCATCCCATGAATCACACCGGTTTGACCAAGTGTCATGGTAGCAGCATGATCTTTCGTTTTTAATCCTCTACCTGCTGCTTCTACACCGATGAGCTCTACATCTTCATCATCTAGAAATGCAGCAAACGCACCAATCGCATTAGAGCCACCACCCACACAGGCAACGACACAATCTGGTAAGCGACCTTCTTTAGCTAAGATTTGTTCTTTGATCTCTTTACTGATCACACTTTGGAAATCTTTAACCATCACAGGATATGGATGAGGACCTACAGCTGATCCGATTAAGTAAAAGGTATGTTCAAGTTCATTTGCCCATGTCATGAGTGCACTATCGACAGCTTCCTTTAAAGTTCTTAATCCAAACTCAACAGAAACGACTTTCGCACCTAACATTTCCATACGATACACGTTTAATGCTTGTTTTTCAACATCAACAGCACCCATATGGATTTCACAATCCATTTTAAGTAGTGCAGCTGCGGTTGCAGTTGCAACACCATGTTGTCCCGCACCTGTTTCAGCAATCAATTTGGTTTTTCCCATCTTTTTCGCTAATAAAGCTTGACCTAAGACGTTATTGATCTTGTGTGCTCCGGTATGATTTAAATCTTCACGCTTTAAATAAATCTTTGCGCCTCCTAAATCTTCGGTCATGTTTTTCGCATAGTAAAGGCGTGATGGTCTATTAGCATACTCATTTAATAAATCATTTAATTCATTTCTAAACGCTTCATCTTGCTTATACGTGTTATAAGCCTCTTCAACTTCTTTGACCGCAACTAAAATGTGGTCAGGAACAAATTGTCCCCCAAACTTTCCAAATTCCATACATTTCCCTTTCCGTCTTTCGTGGGATCGTGAAGGACTTAGGCTAACAAAAAAAGCGATTCATCCATTGGGACGAATCGCTCGTGGTGCCACCCAAATTTAAGAAATGTTCATTTCTCCTTTTTCGAATACGCCATCATTTAAGACTTTAATATTCTGATTCTATAACGGGAATTCCCGGCTCAGGCTACTTGATTCACCCTGCTTCTCATGAGGCCATTCGTCATAGGATATCTTTACCTGTCTTACACCGCCACAGGCTCGCTTGGAAATCATCCATGTGATTACTCTTCTCAATCTTTGAATTTAGTTTTATTATACTCACTTGTAACAAGATTGCAAGTGTATTTCATGAATTTGTCATCGTTTGATAATGTTTTTTGATATATCCAATAAAATGTAAGGATCCAGTGATGATGAGATGTGTGTTAGAATCCATTTCTTTTTTAGCTTCTTTGATGGCTAAGAAGGGATCTGGTTGATAGATATAGTCTTTTGCGATCTCAGATAAATCTTGAAAACGAGGGTCAGGGAACGTTGAAATCGTGATGTGATCTGAGATCGTTTTTAAACGTTCAAGCATGCCTGGTATGTCTTTATCACCTAAAGCTGAAAATAAAATCCAAATCTTTTGATCTTTAAATGTCGTTTTTGCTGTTTCAATTAACGCATCAATGGCATGTGTGTTATGAGCACCATCGATATAGATATGGTGATCGATTTCTTCTAAACGACCAGCCCAAGTGGTATTGAGTAGTCCCTTTTGGATGACTTCAGGTGTTATATTTGGATCAACATAGTTAACAGCTTCAATGCTTAAGGCTGTATTTAGTATTTGATAAGATCCCTTAAGTGATACATCATAGGTATGATTGTGGTACATGATTTGAAGTGGAAGGTCTTGTGTAACACTGACATCATCTTTTGTGATACACATCATGGTTGCTGGAACGTGTTTGACATAATCTTTAAAATAATCATGAAGTTTTGGATCAACGGTTGTGATTAAGTGGTTACCAGGTTTTAAGATACCTAGTTTATTGCTTGCAATAGATTCTAATGTGTTACCTAACTGCTTCATGTGATCAAAACCAATCGATGTGATAAGTGATAGATCATAGTTTAAGACGTTGGTAGCATCCAGTAACCCACCTAAACCAACTTCCATGATCATAACATCAACTTCCTTATGCTTAAAATAAAGCATGCTCATCAACGTTAACAGTTCAAAAAATGAAAGCTTTTCACCATAGGTTTTGGCAAACGATTCATTAAAATCATAGATCATATTCGTTAATTCTAAGAGCTCATCATCTTGGATGGGTTCCATTTGATAACGGATACGCTCATTAAATAAAACTAAGTAGGGGGAGGTAAAGGTTCCGACACGATAACCCGCTTCCATCAAGATGAACGATATCATCGCACAGACGGAACCCTTACCATTCGTACCCGCCACGTGTACTTTTTTAATAGAACTTAGATCAACACCTAACATTTTAGTTGCTTCTTTCATACGATCTAAGTCGGTTTTTGGTTTAAATTTCACTTGTATTTCAAGCCAATTGATGGCTTCAACAACAGTTTTAAACATAGTTTTTTAGTTTTTCCATCACCATATCATATTGTTTTAAATATGATTGATATTTCTCCTTCTCGTTATCGAGCTTTTCTTTTGGTGCTTTTTGAACAAAGTTCGGGTTATTTAAAATGTTTTCACTTCGTTTGATTTCATTTTCTAACGCTTGTTTTTGTTTAAGTAAGGTTTCTTTTTCCTTTTCAGGATCAATGATATCTTTCTTAAGAACATACGTTTGAATATACTTACCAACCATTAAAATGGTTTCTTCTGTTGCAGATAGTGATTTCTCAATCTTAAGTTCTTTAGCATTCATAAACTTGATGAAATAATCTTGTTGACATAGCATGTTGTTAAACATCTTGTCATCTTCAATGACTAAATGAATGTCAAACGGTTTAGAAGGTGCAACATTAGATTCACTTCTTAAGTTTCTAACCTTGGTAATGGCATCCATCACTTCTTTAAATGTTTCAATGGCATCTTGATTGATTGAACCTGCTTCTGGCCATGATGAAATCATGATCGATGGTTCTTTTGAAATTTCTAAGAATAGTTTTTCTGTAACAAATGGAATAAATGGATGCATCATCTTAAGGACAGCTCTTAAAACATAGAGTAAGACAGCTTGTGTATTCTTTCTTAAGTCTTCTTGTTGCAAGCTGACTTTCGCAAATTCAACATACCAACTTGCAAACTCATCCCAAATAAAGTTATAAAGCGCTCTAGAAGCTTCACCAAATTCATATTTTTCATAGTTATAATCAGCTTCTTTAATGACTTCGTGAAGACGTGAAATAATCCATTCATCAACAAGCGCATGCTTCATAGGATCCATCTCAACATCTAAATCATCGATATTCATCGTGATAAAACGTGTGATGTTCCAAAGTTTATTAATAAAGTTCCAAGATGATTCGACTTTTTCTTCTTCATATCTTAGATCTGCACCAGGTGCAGAATTGGTTGATAAGAAATAGCGTAATGCATCAACACCATATTTAGCAATCACATCCATGGGATCAACACCGTTACCTAATGACTTACTCATTTTTCTGCCATCTTTATCACGGATTAAACCATGAATTAAAACTTCCTTGAAGGGATCAATGCCTGTAAATTCGAGACCTTGGAAGATCATGCGAGCAACCCAGAAGAAAATGATATCATAACCGGTAACTAAAACATCAGTTGGATAATAACGTTTAAAATCTTCTGTGATATCAGGCCAACCCAAGGTTGAAAATGGCCATAACGCTGATGAGAACCATGTATCTAAAACGTCTTCATCTTGAACCCAACCTTCGCCTGGTGATTCAACTTGAACTAAGACCTCATCACCCTTGTACCATGCAGGGATGCGGTGTCCCCACCATAACTGACGGGAAATACACCAATCTTGGATGTCAGTCATCCAATTGGTGAATACTTTTTTGAATCGCGCTGGAATAAACTCAGATTCTGATGATTCTAAGCTCATGTTAGCTAGTTCATCCATTTTAACAAACCATTGGAGTGATAATCTAGGTTCAACAACAACACCTGTACGTTCACTATAGCCAACGTTATTGGTATAATCTTCTATCTTTTCAACAAGACCGATAGATTCTAAGTTTTTAATCAGTTCCTTGCGACAAAGAAATCTTTCCATACCTTCATATTGGAAGGCTTTTTCATTCATCGTACCATCTTCATGCATACAAAGTGGCATATCTAAATGATGGCGTTTTCCAACTTCAAAGTCATTGGGATCATGGGCTGGTGTAACTTTAACAACACCACTACCAAAGCTCATATCAACATAATCATCTGCAATAATCGGTATTTGAACGTTTGTTCCTGGAATAAATACTTTCTTACCAATGAGATGCGTGTATCTTTCATCATCAGGATGAACCATTAATGCTTGGTCACCAAACATGGTTTCAGGACGTGTGGTAGCAATCACCATATAACCCTTTTCATCAACAAATGGATATCTAAAGTAATAGAGTTTACCCATGGTTTCCATATGTTCAACTTCAATGTTGGATAGCGCTGTTTTCGCTTCAACATCCCAGTTGATGATGCGGTTACCACGATAGATATATCCCTTTTCATAAAGTGCGATAAATACGTGATTAACCGCACGGTTTAAATCATGGTCTAACGTAAAGCGTTCTTTTGTATAATCTAATGAATTACCTAAAGCTGCCCACTGTTTACGGATATGACTTGAATACTCATCTTTCCATTCCCAGGCGGTCTTTAAGAAACCTTCTCTACCTAAATCATAACGTGATAAACCCTGTTGTTTAAGGCGTTCATCAACTTTGGCTTGTGTTGCGATACCTGCATGATCCATTCCTGGTAAAAAGAGTGCGTCATAACCCATCATGCGCTTACGTCTGATGATGATATCTTGAAGCGTGTTATCCCATGCGTGGCCTAAATGCAGTTTACCTGTGACATTGGGAGGTGGGATCACAATGGTAAAAGGATTTTTCTTCAAATTACCGCTTCTAAAGTAACCTTCCTTTAACCACGTTGCATAACGTCCTTCTTCAACTTCTTTAAAATCATATTTTGTTTTTAATGTTGTCATGTTTCATTTCCTCATATTCTTTCCTAGTTATTTCATACATTTGTATGTTGATTTTGGTGTGATCATAGTGATCACGTTTCTCTTCATGTGTCCAGCGAAACTTCGCTTTTTCGATCACGCGCTTGGACTGATGATTGTTGTCCGCGTGACCGCAGAGCACCTTGTCGAGCTCAACAGTATCAAATGCATAGGCTAAAACTGCTTTAACTGCTTCCAGGACATAGCCATAACCCCAGTAAGCATCATCTAGAACGTAACCAATCTCTTTTTGATTACGGATGGCATTATCAAAATTTCTGACATGAAGACCAATCGTACCAACGACCTTATCATTTGGTTTGATGGTAATTCCCCAAACTTCATTTTCATTGATCATCATCTTTAAGATCTCATATGACATGTGGATCGACGTATGAGGTGCCCAACCTGCCATAGGTCCAATATGAGGTTTCTTACAGTAAAAGTAAAAATCCTCGATATCTTCCAGGTTTAATTCTCTTAAGATTAGACGTTCAGTGACCAAAGTTTTCATCATTAACACCTCAATTAAAAAATAAAAACGCCCTTAAATCTAAGGACGTTAAATTAACGCGGTACCACCTTAGTTCTAGGTAAAAACCTAGCCCTCAAAAGACTTTAACGCAGTCATACGGATAATGTTTTCTCATTACCAGCTCCAAGGCGACCCTTCTTATGTGTGATCAGATTTTCCACCAACCAATCTGTCTCTAGCACTCAATCACATAATACTTCTTCCTCTTCAATGCTCTAAAGGTATTTTATCACGATTCATCTTTCTCTTCAAGAAGGATAGATGACTTTATGCTTTTTGGTCTCATAATGTAGATGAGAATGACAAATCCTATGATAAATCCAAGATTATCAACCAAAAGATCTTTTAATTCAAATGCGCGACCTGGAATAAAGATTTGAATGAATTCATCAATTAAAGATACGGCTAGTCCCAACCAGATGATATAAAGTAGTTTGATGTTTGCTACACGACTGTAGATTAAGGTTAACCCACCTAAGATGAAAAACTCAACACCATGTGCAACCGTCCTAATGATATTGGATAATACGTTAGGATCAGGATAGTATCCAAAGAAGTTCACGACATCTTGAAAGATACCTGTCACAAACCCACTTTGAACAGATGAGACATCACCTGGTAAAAGTGAATTGATCCAGATGACTGCAATCCATCCGATTAACACATAAAAAAGTACTTTTTCTTTCTTCATCTTACTCCAAAGCGGTCATCATTTGGATGACAATATCAATTTGAATAGCAAAGT
>CAZETB010000028.1:0-2833 GCA_964514865.1 uncultured Mariniplasma sp.
CTGAACTTTTAACGATTGATAGTTATGAAACTATCTTTTTAAGTGTGCTCATTAAAGATCCATCATCATGGCAAGATGATGATTTTAAGTTGTATGCAAAAAAAGCAAGGTCATCATCAGTCGTTGATCAGGCATTAGCTGACGTGATTCTGACATCTCCAGGAGGTCTTTCTTGTTTAAAAGATTTCTTTCAATCAAATGATCCTGATCTAAATTATGCATTTTATGCAACATTTCAAGGCTATTTGAGAAAGACACCGCTTGATATTTTGGATACATCTTTTGGTGCAATCGTGCTTGATTATATTAAGACACATATTCAAGATGAATCAGCTAGCATTCAAAACGCAATGAACAATGTTGTTGTGATGGCTGGATTGCATGTACCTTTGCTCGTTGAAAAAGCATATGAAGTCGCACATCATATTGGATATGTATTACCAGTGCGCGCTAAAAATAGTTGTAATATACAAAGTGCAGTTGATTATTTAGATCGTTATATCGTTAACCCTAAATATTCACGCGTTGCAAAACTCAAACAGGAGAAAACGACATGAAGAAATTGACAACTTGGATGAGTCTACAAAAAATCAATATATTCACCTATATTATGGGGTTCTTTGTTTTAGGATTTTCAGTTAACCTTCTTAAAGCTTCAACGCTTGGAACAGGTGCATGGGATACTGTTTATATCAATGCTTATACATTGTTTCATCATGTGAAAGGTATTTCTTGGATTACCATGGGTATGCTATCTTTTGTTATGGCATTAACCATTATGGTGATTGTCTTGTTATATCGAAGAAAATGGAAGTATATGATGATGTTAGTTCCTGTCTTTGGGGTTGCAATCTTCATTGACTTTTGGAATTTGCTTATTTTCCATGACCGCGTTGCAGAACAATTAGGTTTTCAAATCTTATTCTTTGGAATTGGATTACTCATCTTACCCTTAGGATTAACACTTTTCGTGAAATCAACATTTACAGCTTACGTTTTTGATGAACTGATGTTGATGTTCGTCAAGATTACGAAAGCTAAAAAGATTACCTATGTCAGACTCGTTATTGAGTTTATTGGTATTTCAACAGGTTTACTGATTGGCTACTTTTCAAACTACCTTTATGATCAAACATTTGGTGCTGTGAATATCGGAAGTTTGATCTTAACCTTTACGATTAGTCCAGTCATGGCATATTACTATCGCTTATTGCGTATTAAAACAGGACATTAACTATGGAACAAGAACGTCTAGAACAACAGTCACGTGACAACGTGATGCAAATGATTAAGTTTACGTTATTTTCAATTTCTGCAGGGGCGATTCAACTCTTATCGTTTACTCTGTTATTTGAAATTGTTAAATTTATCTACTGGCCATCATATTTGATTGCCTTAACATTAAGTGTTCTTTGGAACTTTACGTTAAACCGAAAGTTTACATTTAAATCTGCAAATAACATTCCGATTGCCATGACAAAAGTAGCCTTTTTCTACCTTATATTTACTCCATTATCGACATGGTGGGGAGACAGGTTAACTAACATTAACTGGAATGAATATTTAGTCTTAGGCATAACCATGGTATCTAATCTTATTTTAGAGTTTCTCTATACCAAGTATTTCATCTATCGTAACAGTATAAATACTGCTATAAAACATTAAAAAATCAGGATGAATGAATAACACTCAACAGTTTATGGGCTATCAGTTTGATAGTCCTTTTTAATGCTAAACGCTAAAAAGAACTCCACAGTTTTTTCAACTCTTCAACCAGTATTTCTGCAACTTCTTGAGGTAATATCATTTTATATTTAGATCTTTCTTAATTCTAATCCGGATTAATGTACCCTAGGATTTAAGTGATCTTTGTTTCAACATCACCAGCTGCACAAGTCACAATTATAACGATATCCGGTATTTCATATCAAACACCTCAACGTTCATTCTCATCTTATTATGAAAACAGAAAAACCATATGTTAAGTATATGTGCGGCGTTCATAGTTATGAGTTTATTACCAATAAAAAATAGACACATCATTTTCATTATGATGAAAAATGGAAAGGTATCACATGGTATAATAGAGTCATGACATTATGTAAAGGATGAAGACAATGAAAGACATGAAGATGTATCAAAAAGCAGCATCAGCCATTTTGGCTAAAACAAAAATCAATCCTAAAATTGGTCTTATTTTAGGTTCTGGTTTAGGTGTGTTAGCTGACGAAATGGAAGATGCGGTAAGAATACCATTTGAAAGTATTCCTTATTTTATGAAACCAACAGCTGAAGGTCACCAAGGAGAACTTGTTGTTGGAAAACTCCAAGGTGTAGAAGTTGTGATCTTAAATGGAAGATATCATTATTATGAAGGTTATACCTTACAACAAGTCACATTCCCTGTGAGAGTGATGAAATTATTAGGTGTTGAAACACTTATTTTGACGAATGCATGTGGCGCAGTAAACAGAAACTTTAAACCAGGTGAGTTGATGGTGATCAAAGATCATATCAACTTAACTGCAAATAATCCACTGATTGGTTCCAATGTTGATTTCTTTGGTCCAAGATTCCCGGATGCATCAGAAATCTATACAAAGCGTTTAAGAGGTGTTGCAAAAAAAGTTGCAGAAAAGAATAACATCAAACTCAATGAAGGTGTTTACACATGGTGGACAGGTCCATCTTATGAAACACCAGCAGAAATTAAGATGATCTCTGTCTTAGGTGGTGATGCTGTTGGTATGTCAACAGTACCTGAAGCTTTAGTAGCATCTCATGCAGGTATGAACGTGTTAGGCATTTCTTGTTTAACCAATATGGCATCAGG
>CAZETB010000028.1:2933-23491 GCA_964514865.1 uncultured Mariniplasma sp.
GATTTTCATGGGTATTCAACAAGTCGTGGTGGCACATATAATGCGTATTTAATCATCGATGAAAAAGTCACATTAATCGATAATGTCTATGAACCATTCGCAAGCCAAATGATTTCACGCATTAAATCAATCATTGATCCATCAAAGATTGAAGTTTATATTTCAAACCACAGTGAACCAGACCACAGCAGTGGTATTAAAGAAATTATCAAGTATGCACCAAATGTTCAAATATATGCATCAGCACCAGCAGGTGTGAGATCCATGATGGGAATTTATCATGATATCAACGTTTTACCTGTTAAAACGAATGATGTCATTAACATCGGCAAACGTGATTTAACGTTTATTCAAACACCACTCGTTCATTGGCCAGATAACATGGTGACCTATAGTAAATACGATAAAATCTTATTCAGTAATGACATGTTAGGTCAACATATCGCATCTTTTGAAAGATTTGACGATGAATTAGACTTCTATTTATTAAAAGATGAATTAAAGAAGTATTATGCTAATATCGTTCTACCTTATGGTATGCAGACTCAAAGAGCTTTAAAACTTGTTAAAGATTTAGACATCGATATAGTTGCACCTAGCCATGGTGTGATTTGGAGAAAGTATATTAAAGAAGTTTTAGATATCTATGAAAAGATGAGCACCTATCAAAAAGAAGAAAGAGCTGTTGTTGTTTATGACTCGATGTGGGGTAGTACAGAAAAAATGGCACTTGAAGTTGCTGATGCTTTCGTAGAAGCAGGTATTCCAACGGTCGTTAGACACGTCAGACATACACCACTATCAGAAATCATTGTTGAACTGATGGATGCGAAGTATTTAGCAGTAGGTTCTCCAACGTTAAACAATGGACTCATGACATCGATTGCTAGTTTCTTCGCTTATATGAAAGGTTTAAATCCAAAGAATATCAGTTATGTTGTTTATGGTAGTTATGGCTGGAGTGGACAAGGCACTGAATTTGCAGATGCTGAACTAGAAAGTATGGGCCATACACGGTTAATGAAACCCATTCGTATTCAATATGATCCAACTGAAGAACAACTTAAAAACTTAAAAGATGAGATTGCTCAGGCAATTAAAGGATAAAAAGCGATACCTTGTATCGTTTTTTTATCACCTATGATAGAATAAACTTAAAGTTTACATCAAATTGGGGGATGTATGAGAAAGATAATGCTTTTGATTGGCTTATTGTTTATCTTAATGTCATGTCAACGAGAAAAAGATGTTTATAGCATCATGTTTTTTGATGAGCAAGGATAATCGTTGATCAAATCGAGATGGATGAAGGTAGTCAAGTTACATTGACTGATCATGATATGACCAAGGAAGGTTATCTCTTTTTAGGATGGGAAACCAAAGATCATACAAGAGTCTATGAACATCATGTGCTCAGCAATGATTTACAGTTATTCCCTATTTATCAAGTGAATGCTTATACAGTATCATTTGATACAGATGGTGGCACGTCACTTGATGATCTTATCTTGAATTATAATGTTATGTTTAATGTGATGAGCTATTTATCTGAAAAAGAGGGTTATGAGCTTGAAGGATGGTATTTAGATAGTGATAGAACCATACCTGCAAATCATCAAACAATACCTGCAAGCGATGTCACACTCTATGCAAAATGGAAAGCTATACGGCATGAAATCACATTTAATTATATATCCGGATATATTGAAACAGCTGTGTTTTCAACCTTTGAATCATTCGTACCATATGTACCTACTTACAGTTCTTATGTTTTTGATGGGTGGTATGAAGAAGATGCAACTGAACCTTTTGACTTTAGTAGCATGCCCAATCATGATGTCGTTCTTTATGAAAGAAGAACGGAAAGAGTCTATGAAATCGAATTTGTTACCGGAAATGGATATGTTGTACCAACTGTGTTCTGGCAGTTAAGTGGACCTGATTTTGATCTTCACATAGGACATATTTATGATGACTCTGAACTGATGGGTTGGTATTATGACCCACAGTTTCAAGAACCCTTTAGGGGAGGTATCCCAGCAGATCAATCACATTTAATACTCTATGCATTATGGAGTCCTAAATATTTATCCATGCATCAACCAGCATCTGAAAATGTTTACCATGTCAGTTTAAGAAATTTACTTTATGAAGGTATCATTGAAATTCCAGAGACATTTAGAGGATTACCTGTCACTGTCATTAAAGATTTTCAAGATGGCAGTATGAAAGAAGTCATCATACCAAAAACTGTAACAACCATTGAGTATCAAGCTTTCATGGATACCAAGAATTTATTAACGGTAACCTTTGATCCAGAAAGTGAATTAAAAACGATTGGTTATTCAGCTTTCTATCAATCTGGGATTAGATACATCGATTTACCTGATACCGTAGAAACGATTGGTGCTCATGCATTTTATCTATCAGATCTTGTTGGGCTGTTTGTTCCTGAAACAGTCTCTACACTTGAATCACCATTCAATAGTATCTATCAAACCATTTATTTTGAAAGTGATACATATCCTTTAAACTATACAAATCTTCATGGTACAAGAGAAGTATTTGGATATGATGATGTGATCATCAGTGGTGATTTCTATGGTGTGATCAAAGATAGTAAAGTAACCATCATCACATACACAGATCCAGATCCATCATGGCTTACAATACCTCACGATATCGATGGCTTTGATGTTGATACGATTGGTCAATATGCGTTTGCAAACTCTGATTTAATTGGTGTCGTGTGTGCAGCTGAATGCAGTTTAAAAGTGATTGAAAATTTCGCGTTTGACACAGCAAATCAACTTCAAGATTTTGATTTACCACAAGGGTTAGTCTCAATAGGTTCTCGCGCATTTTATAGAACTAGATTATCTGATATCAGAATTCCTGCTACTGTCACACAGATTGGTTCAGCTGCTTTTAGCAGTATTGCCTTTCTCTTTGTATCAATTGTCTTTGAAGAGGGTATTAACTTAAAGAAAATTGAAGATTATACATTTAATTTTATAGAAGGAACAGTTGGAGATATCGTTATACCAAAGTCAGTTGAAGAAATTGGATATAGTGCGTTTGCTGGAACATCCATGAACTCATTATCCTTTGAAGAAGGTTCGATGTTAAAAAGTATTGGTGATGAAGCATTTATGTATTCAGATGTCATAACAAGTATTCATTTACCAGAAGGTTTAACTGATATAGGTATGTATGCCTTTAGCATGTGTGAATCAATGAATGATATCTACATTCCTTCAAGCATATTGAATATAAAAACAGGTGCTTTCTTAGGTACAGAAACGAACGTACATATCGCTTTATATGGCCCACTACCAGGATTTGAGAATGAATGGTATAATGAGTTACAAACAATTATGTATTTACCAGAAGCGTGAGGTATATGATGGAACAGGATATCTTAAAGATCTTAAGTGATATTCAAAAGAATAACTATGATATCAAAGGCTATGATGTCAAAAAGGTGATTGATGAAACATTACATATCATTGGACATCATGATCCTAAGGTACGTGATGATCTCGTCTATCCTGTTATAGCACATCTATTTCATGATCACCACTTAAGTGAAACTGATTTAGAACACTATCTAGATCTTTTAATCAGTGATGATTACTTGTGTTATGATTTAGAGAATAAGGAATCCTATAGCACATTAAAAAGAAGTTTTACTGTGTTACAGCTTGTTATCATTTGTTTTGTACATCGTAGAGATCGTATCATCAGTCAAGATAAAATCAAGAATCTTCTGGAAAGATTTTTAGATTATTACAAGAATGAGGATATCTTAACAGGTTATGATACCAATGTTGGTTGGATTCATACAATCGCACACAGTGCGGATTTGTTTTCTCAACTGGTTCAAGTCGAACACTATAAAGAAAAAGACATACTTGATATCTTTGAAGTCATACAAGATAAAATGATGAATGATCATCACGATTTCATCTATAGTGAAGATGAAAGATCAGTGGTAGCTATCAAAAAAGCACTTGACTTAAATAGAATGAATCAAGAACATGTTTTATCTTGGTTAGATGGATTTATCATCAAAGATAAAGACATGATATATCCAAATAAAATGATCTTAGAGAATAATATTAAACGCTTCTTAAGATCACTATACTTTAGCATTTATAAAGATGAAAAATATCAAGAAGTAACGAAACATATTGAGTTTATATTAACTGAAAACCAAAAGAGATAAAGCGACAATCCTGGGATTGCCGCTTTTTTTAGTGTGATTTTTGTATGGCTTTTTGCCGCTTACGCTCTAAATACTTTTGTCTTTCTTCAACATACTTTAATTCTTTTTTCATCTTCTGATAGTTATATAATCGATTGGGCGATAGAAGTCCATCTTCAATATGTTTGATCACTGCACATCCAGGTTCATTTTCATGAGTACAATCACTAAACTTGCATGATTTTGATAATTCATAAATATCATGAAAAGATGTATCAAAATCAGCTTGGTCTAGTTGGATTTCACGCATGCCTGGTGTATCAATGACAATAGCATTTCTTGGTGTTGTAAATAAAGATTTATAGGTTGTTGTATGTCTTCCACGATCAAGATAACCAATACTTTGGGTTAGCATTTCATCTTTACCAAGTAAATGATTGATGATGGTTGATTTACCAACACCAGAAGATCCGATAAAGATATAGGTTTGATAAGGCTTTAGATAATCATCTAATTCCTTATATCCATCATCTTCTTGATCAGAACATGAGATGAGATCAACACCTATAGCGATTTGACTAGCTTTTTCAATAAATGATATGGGATCATCTGTTAGGTCTCTTTTTGTTAATAAGATGACGGGTTGTGCACCACTCGACCATATCATGGATAAATAGCGTTCAAGTCGTCTTTCATTAAAGTTATCATTCATCGATTGACAGATAAAGACTTTATCGATATTGGTTGCTATAATTTGAGTGTCAGATGTTAGTCCTGCTGTCTTTCTTTCAATGACACTAGAGCGATCTAACAAGTGATGGATTATAGCAACATCTTCAGTATTATCCACCATAACAAAATCACCAACTGTAGGATAGTTAGATGGATCATTCGTTTGATACATCCACTTACCTAATACACGTGCTTCCTGATAGCCTTTTTCTGTAATGATGACATAACGATCTTTATGATGCTCAGTGATACGAGCTAGAGATAGTTTAGGATATTTTGAAGCACTTAAAAGGACCTGTTGGTTTGCACCAAACAGGTTTAAATCAAATTGATTCATAAGTATTTAACCTCCAAGATTTAGTTTGTTTGGAGGGTTATGTTTTTAGTGAGTTCCCTCCATCACTTTTGAGACAATTCCTAAAATTCTTTTATTCATATAACATGTCCCCTTTCGTGTGGATCTAGGCATGAAATGTGTTCATGACGTCATTAATTATAGTTTATGAAAGATTAAATTGCAATTCATTCCATGAATTTGATGAATAATCCTATTTAATAAAGCCAAGTGAGGTTCACTAACTTGGATCGATAACCTTCTCAAAGCAACTTTTATATTCGGTGTATCTCTATTAAGCATTCTCGTGATAAACTAGGATGTTTTTTGTTATTTAAGTTGTATAATGAAGATAAAATATACCAAATGGAGGGGTAAAAATGAATTCACAAGAAAATGAATTAACTTCAAGTCAAGATACACAGTTGAAAAAGTATCAAAAGAAAGCAGCGAAGTTTGATCGTGCTCAATTGAAAGAATTACTGATTAATGCAATGAACAAGGTCAAAAATAATAAACATGTCAAACGTGCATTTGACGAAATTAAAGCAATGATCCGAATGATAGCTTTATCATTATCTGGAAAGTCTAACTTTAAGTTAACTGCAAAAGAGACTGCAATTATTGCAGGAGCTTTACTTTATTTTGTTGTCCCTATTGATTTAATTCCTGATTTTTTAGGAGCAATAGGTTATACAGACGATGTTTCCTTGTTATTCTATGCTTTTAAGCAAGTCGCAGGAGCTTATGAGCGTTATAAGTCAGTTAAGGAGGTAGAAGTTGATGTCGAAAGTATCTAGTAAAACTCATTCCAAAGAACAAATGAACAACTATGCTAACCAAAAGAACCCGAATTCAAAGGAATATAAAGCTAATCAAGATAATCGTGCTAATCAGCTAAATCCTAATAAGAAAAAGTAGTATCGCAATTTAGGTCAAGAAATGATTGTTGTCCTTTAGTAGAATGAAGATGGTGATGAAGTGGAAAAAGAGATTGTAATCAACATACAAAAATATATCAAACAACATATTGATCATCAGATGACCTTATCAGAAATTGCTAAAGAGGTTCATTACTCTCCTTATTATATTACAAGGATCTTTAAGAAGCATACCGGTATGAGTATCTTTGAATTTATTAGAAAGATGAGATTAACTTCTTCAGCTATCATGTTAAGAGATCATCAAGATATTAAGATTATTGATGTTGCATTTGATTTTTTCTTTGATTCACATGAAGGGTTTACTAGGGCATTCTCGAAAGAGTTTGATATCACACCAAAAGCCTATCAAAAATCACCGATTCCAATGAGGTACTTTATGCCATACCTCATTGAGAAAGATCAAAAAGGAGAACGTCATATGGAAACACAAACTATTTTTGTACAAATTATTGAAAGACCTAAGCGAAAAGCCATTATTAAACGAGGTATTGAAGCAACCGAATACTTTCAGTACTGTGAAGAGGTTGGTTGTGACATCTTTGGTGTTTTAACAAGCATTAAAGAAGCCATCAATGAACCCATGGGTATGTGGTTAAGTGATGCTTTAAGAAAAGAAGGAACATCAACTTATGTTCAAGGTGTTGAAGTTCCACTTGATTACAAGGGTGTTATTCCTGAGGGATATGAGATCATCACACTTGAAGAAACGAAGATGCTCGTTTTCCAAGGTGAACCCTATGATGATGAAAACTTTAGAGATGAAGTATCTAAAGTGATGGCATCAGTTAAGAAGTACAATCCTGAAGTGTTAGGGTATCGGTATGATGAGAATGGCTATAGATTCCAATATGCACCAGAAGGATATAGGGGTTATATTGAAGGAAGAACGATTAAGAAGTTATAAGATATTATAAGGAGATAGCATCTCCTTTTTCATTATCACAATAGATGAATTACAATGTGTAAGAATTTACATGCATTTTCAGTTTATATCTTGATTTTTGTGACAAATATGCCCTGTTTTTATTGACAAACAAGGTATAAGATATAAGAGTGAAGTGGTTTATCTTCACGTTAGATATCAAAAATGTATATCTATTCATCATCATTGCATAAACATTATTTCTTTGAGAATTATGAAAGGACGAGTTTGTCTATGAGACATAAAGTTGTAAAAATGTTCCTATTTAGCATATCATTACTTACGACTATGCTATTCTTTGGATGTGAAAAACAAGAGGTCGACGTGACCGAACAGTTGATTAAATCATTTTCCCAAGAAGCTCCTAACTATCAGTTGTATTATTTAGGTAAAGAAGAAAATTTACTTGACTTAAAAGTTAATTATGCGGAAGACATTTCAGACATTTTATTTACCAACTCAGATAACCAGACATTTGTTGTTTTTAATAATCTCGATAACAGTATGAGTTTTAGCATTGATGAACTTAAACAATTAAAAGAAAACATTGAGAGATGTAACTACTCATTTTATTACTTTGGAACAAATCATCTAGATATGTTTCATGAAAGTGGACTATTAATTCATAGTGAGATGGATTCATCTTCGCTATCATTTGGATATGTAAAAGAAGGATATCGTTACATTAATGTGATGGGAACTTGGGATTATACCGCTAACGAACTTGTAAAAACAAATGATTTGTTGTTTCTAATCCTTCTAGTGAATGAATTTAAATATCAATCGAGTTTAAATTATTAGTGCTCAAATATACAATATGTTGACATCATTGGTTTTGTTCAACTTTTGGGATTAACAATGATAAAGTATGACTTATTTTGTATTGGAAAGTTATGCGACAACGATTGGTCGCATTTTCTTTTACTAATAACTGTTTGTTAAATTATCTATATGGTGGGGGAAATCATGATTATCAAGCACTTAACAAAACAATATACATCTCAATATAAAGATAATGTAACTGCTGTTGATGATGTCACCTTATCCATTGAGAAAGGCGATTTTATCGCTATTTTAGGTGTTTCTGGAAGTGGTAAGACGACTCTGATGAACTGTATGAGTGGATTTGATCAACCAACATCTGGACAAGTTATCTTAGGTGATATTGATTTACATCATGCTGATAAGAAAACCATGGATCACATCAGAAAAAGTCATATTGGCTATTTCTTCCAAGATAATAATCTTATTGAAAATTTAACAGTTTATGATAACATCGCATTACCGCTTAAGATCACGAATCGCCATGTCAATAAAGAATTAGTTCATCAAGTGATGCAAGATCTTTCTATTGAAAAACTGAAACATAGATTTCCAAATGAAATCTCTGCAGGTCAAAGACAGCGTGTTGCATTAGCACGAACCATAGTTAAATCTCCCAAGCTCCTATTAGCAGATGAACCAACAGGTGCACTTGACTCTCAAACAGCGGAACTGATTATGTCTCAGTTTAAGAAGATGAATCAAGTTTCAACCATCATATTGATTACACATGATGAAAAGCTTGCGTATCAGTATGCAAAAAGGGTTATTAAAATTAAAGATGGTAAAGTCGTATCGGATGAAAGAGTGAAGCCTCATCAGTTAGATATTGATACATACACCATCGAAAAAACGAGTAAACAGCATCATTTATCATTTATTGATCATTTCAAACTTGCATTCAATGATATCAAACATAAAAAAGCTAAAAGTATCCTCAGTATACTATTAACAATGTTTGCATTACTAATGGTTTCCTTTTCCGCAATCTCATCATTTTATGATGAACAAGATGCTTATATACAAACCGTTTCTCACCAAAATGATATTAAGTATCTTGCCTTAGAGAAAAACTGGAATATGGTGGATTCCTTTGGTTCACCATATGATCAACCCATAGGCTTTTCTTTTGATGATCTTGATTCCATAAAGAGCACATTCGATGTAGAAGTCATACCTAAGATACCTTACATGAACACGCAGTTATCTTTCTATGCAACAAAAGATGTTCAATCCTCGCTTTATGATTATTATGAAATAAGTGGTATATCAGAAATTAACTCGCAGATACTTAATCAATATGGATTTGATTTAATCTATGGCAAATTACCAGAAGTTAATGATCAGATGCTAGAAATCGTTTTAACAGACTATCATGTAGATATGATGATCAAATATGGGTTTAATCAAATTCCATATGAAATCATCTCATATGATCATGTGCTTAATCAAGAAATTACCATTAATGATCAACATGTGCTCATTGTTGGTATCATTGACACACATTTGGATGACAAATATGAGTTTCTTAAACAGATACAAAGTGAATCAGAGTTAACTGAAGACGAAAGTTCATTATATCTTCAATTTCAAGAAGTCATGAATTTTGGTCTACATAACATGATTTTTACATATAAAGGTTTTCTTGAAGATATCTATAGACCTCTGACTGAAGATTATATAGAGTTTCATGGAGATGATCGGATCATGATTTCCCATCCAGATATGATCATCAATCGGTTCATTGATTCGTTCTATCATGAAGATGCTATCTCACAGGAAATATACTATAAAAATCATACGTATGATAATTACATGGTGATTTCCATTTCAAGTTTACCCAAACCTAATGATTTATATAACCTAATCGACATGAAAATCAATGAACTACTTGATGATTTTGTTAATGATCATTTTGATGAGATTAAAGATCAATTTGAATCAAATACGGGTCAAAACACAAAAGAAGATTATCTTGCATACATCATCTCATCAGATGATAATATCTATCATCCAGGTAAAACATTAAACTTCTTTAGGCATGAAGCAAATCAAATAGCTATTTCTCAATATTTGATTGACGAAGAGATTATCTTTCATAGCTATGTGTACACAAAAGAAGGTTTGACCGAAATAGATATTCCTGTTGTTGGCATCACGTTTGATCACATATTCTCATATGCATTTTCTGATTCTTTATTCCAATCTATTAAAAACAAGGCTGATACAGGTATTGGACAGATTTATGTTGAAAATGGATTATCAATGAATGAGTATCATGATCTACTTACTTCATTCCAAAAAGAAGGAAAGAGTTATCAGTATCAACCAGAAGATATTTATATGAATGGATTAAATAAATTAGAAGAAAGATTAGAATTAATGGGAAAAATTTTCTTTTTTGGTATGATAGGACTAATCCTTTTTACCATCATTTTGTACTATCAGATGATTTCATCTCATATTGATCAAAGGATGAAAGATATTGGTATCTTTAAGTCTTTGGGTATATCCAATAATGAGATATATCATATGTTTATCATACATGCTTTATGTTTATCACTAGTTTCGTATGTCATTCATGTTGTAGGTTTGTTAATCGTACTATTTGGATTTAACAGATTGCTGAGTATGTCAGTTTTTGTTAATCTAAAGATCTATGGTTTAAGTATCATACCAGTAGGTATAACTTTAGCTGTAGCATTGTTAGTACCGTTAGTATCAGCTGTTATACCTTTGTATAAGTTAGGTAAAAAAGCACCGGTTGATATTATTAGAACTGCTTATCGTAGTTGATATTTAAAGATGTTTCTTTTAAAGGAGATTATTTCTCCTTTTTCATTATTCAGAAAATGATGATACAATAGAAGTAATATCAACATCGTGGGTGGGTTAAACATGAGAAATGAGGTTACTTCACTGAGTATAAACTAAAAAGATAAAGGCATACATGTCTTTCTTTTTGTTATATAAAAACTGATATGGGGGTTTATCTATGAAACCAAAAGTAGAGTTTAAAAGGGTTAGAAGATATGGTATCATTTTAACCATTTTTCTTATTGCAGGTATTGTTATCCTATTGACGTGGTTAATCTATCAGATTTTTGATTATCGAATTAATGATACAATGATTGCTGCTATTATTGCAGCTATCTCATTGATTTATGAAATCAATAAGTCAAAGAAACTCAATGAAGCTGAATTCTTAATTCATTTAAACAGCTTATTTATTACCAACGAAGACTACAAGCAAGTTTACAATTTACTCAGTGTCTATGATTTTGAAACTGAACCAGATTATCACAAGGAAATCTCTAATTGCGATATTTCTAATTACTTAACTTTATTTGAAACATTTTACATTTTATTAAAACGTAAAGTAATAGATATCGATTTATTAGATGATCTATTTGCATATCGCTTTTTCCTTGCAGTACATAATTCCTACATTCAACGAAAGAAATTAGCTATAAGTCCTAAAAATTTCAAGAACATTTTCCGACTTGAGCGATTATGGTTGAAATATAGAAAAGATGCCGATTTAAAAGATAATTACTTTCTTGAAAGTTATCACTTAATCTATCGATCTTCATATGATAAATATTTAATGGTGTTTGATAAAAAGGAACAAAAGAAAATTAAAAAAGAGATGATAGTGCCTGAATTAGATCCAACATTAGGATATGAGATTAAACAGATTAAAGACTTAACATATGCTGATGTAATCAATGACATGCAAAAGAAATCAGTTGTAGAGAGTGATAAGATTCATCAAGGTATGTTAAGAGCAAATTCAGATGAGATGATCACATCATGCTTAAGTGATCCTCATGAAACCTATGGTGTTTTTATGAAAGATCAACTAGTTGGATTTGGTATGCTTTATGATCCAAAAGATGATCCAAATGAAAGTATAAAAAAAGAATTAGATTTATCCATTGAAAAAGAAATAGCAGCCATCGATGATCAAGACATTATGCATGTTAAACTTGTGATCATTGATGAACATCATCGAGGTCATCATTTGCAATATCATATGAATCGTCACTTAGAAGAAAGAGCTAAAACTTTAGGCAAGAAACTCTTATTAACAACTGTATCACCATTTAATGTAGCAAGCGTTAAGAATACGTTTAAATCGGGATTTACCTATAAAAAGACCGTCAAAAAGTATGATGGAGCAGTAAGACTCATTTACGCAAAATTCATATCATAAAAAACAATAAAAGGGGACATCATGAAAAAATTACTAAGCATCTTATTCGTTTTAACACTATCGTTTTATTTATCAAGTTGCACGTCACTTAATCAGTTTGAAGAAGGCGATTTAGTTTATGATGAAATATCAGGAATATCCTATGTGATTGATGTTGCTGATGAAGCAAAAGAGAAAACACATTTGGTTGTTCCTAGAACAGCAAAAGATTTAACTATCAGTATTGGGAGATTCACTTTTTATGGTCATTTAATTGGGACCATTAAG
This sequence comes from uncultured Mariniplasma sp., assembly GCA_964514865.1. GTDB lineage: Bacteria > Bacillota_I > Bacilli_A > Acholeplasmatales > Acholeplasmataceae > Peloplasma. The sequence goes on from CAZETB010000028.1 coordinate 15,378, forward strand.
AGTGATCATGTTGAGAAAATCTATATTTTCACTGAAAATGAACATCATGCGGGATTTGAATATCAACATGTTCAATCACTTCAAAAGATCTTTTGTTTCTATATTCAAGGTATTAGTTTTGACTTTGAAAACAGTGAAGTCTTTATAGGATTCTATGGACCTAGCTACAATGAGAATTTCTATCCAAACAATAAGACCTCATTTTTTGCTAATGTATCTTCTCACTATAATTATGAGGGTGCACCTGATGAAGGGTATTATTTTATTGATGATTATGATAATGGACTGATTGGATACATTCCAGAAGATCCAGTAAGAGAGGGCCATCAGTTTATGGGATGGTTTAAAGATGAAGAGACATTAACACCTTGGGATTTTGAGATAGATAAGCTACCTGAAAAGATTTATAATGATGGGGTTTATCAATTTGTAGAAACGAAACTGTATGCAAAATGGGGCATTGATGGATAATTTATTTGAAAAAAAGTGGGAAATATCCTTACTTATGTAAAAGTTTTGAATGTTTTCTATACAATAAAGGTTTTTTGAGGTACAATGAATACAAATAACGACAAAATGATGCAATAGGGGATGTTTGCACAGTTTTTTTATGAATGATGCGACATTTTGTGGTCGTATTTTTTATTTGATTTGAATGTGTTTTTTGATTTATTTTTAGATAGTCAAGACAGAGAATTTCAATATCTAAATTGGGATTTTATAGATTAAAGGAGTGGATTATATGGTACCAAGTAAAATCGTTTTTCTGCATATAACCGATATGCACATTAAAGATGATTATTGTTTAACTTTATTAGAACCATTAATGAGGATATTAAGAATAGAAGGTAATACACCATCTATTATTTTAGTCACAGGAGACATTGCTCAGTCTGGAGATAAAGAACAGTATGAAATAGCAACTGAGTTTTTTCGTTTACTGATTAAAAATATAAATGAGAATGGTGATAAGGAAGTAAAACTTTTTTTCATCCCAGGTAATCATGATTTAAAATTTACAAACCAGGTATCATCTAATGAACGATATGAAGAAAGTGAAAGGCTTCAATACGGATACAAAGCTAGCCAGGAAACTCAAATTGTAATGACTGAAAAAGAAAAACTAAACAATTACTATGATTTTCTAAAATCATTAGATTCATATAACAATAAAGATACTATACAAGCCAATAAATTAGTTTCAGGTGGGCTTAAGATTAATATTTTCAGCATTAATTCAGCAATTTTCTCTGCATGGCATGATAGTGAGAATGATAATGATAAAAACTTTCACTACTTTCAATATCGTGATTTGCAAGTGATAGATAACAAAGATTGTGATCTTTCTATTTTACTAATTCATCATAGTCCCGACTGGTATACGGAACAATGTAAACACGATTTATACGATTCTATTAAAGCCAATATAGATTTTATTTTTTATGGACATGAGCATGTTTTAGATACTCATATTCACGTTAATTCAAAAAACGAAAATTATTACGCATTAATTTCTGGAGCTTTTATTAAGAATAGTCAACGAGAATTTTCAATAATTATATACGATTCAATAAACTCTACAGTACAAAAAGATTCATATAGTTTTAATGATTCATTGAATGAGTATCATTTAATAGATTCTGTTTCTGACCAAGTTAAAATTAAGAGCAAAAACGGTTTTAGTTTTCAATTGAATTCATTTTTTATCAATGATTTTTATACAGATAAAACAACTTCATCTTTTACAAAAAGTATATCTGATATTTTCGTTTTCCCTCAACTCAGTCTTTCTACTAATAGTTTAAAAAAGACAAAGATAACTAGCTTCGATGATTTTGAAAAGACAATAAAAGGTTACGATGTCATATGTGTTAGTGGTACTAAAACATGTGGTAAAACAACATTTGTAAAAAAAGCATTTGAATATTTAGAAAAAAGATTGATTGTAGTATTTTTACAAAGTAACGAGTTGAATGAAAAGACTTATTTACGTGAAGCTATTGATAATGCTTTAAGAAAGCAATATTTGGATAAAGATGTAGTTAAAATGCACTATCACAACAAGACACGTGATGAAAAAGTATGCATTATAGATAATTTTGATTTGATCAATAATCAAGATGAGATATTAAACACGCTTTTAGGAGAATTTCATAAAGTAATAATTACATCTTCAAGAGAATATGATTTAGATCAAGCAATAAGAAAAACAATTCATACTGATAAGAGTAATTTTACATTTTGTAAATTTCAAATGGGTCCTTTTATTAACAAAAAGAGAGAAGAACTTATACGAAAGGTAATAACATTGGTTTCTGATAAATCTAATGATGTTAAAAATAATGAGCAATTTCAAGCTGTAAATAAGTATGTAAAAAGACAGATAAAGATATTTAATCATAATCCTTATTTTATAATACTTTATGCAAAGGATTTTGTAACTAATGGAAGTACTGGTGATGAAAAGCATGGCGTTTTCAGTAAAGTCTTTGAAGCAGATTTAACATATAAAATCGCTAAGAATTGTGATTCATCTATGTCACACAGTGAGTTTAACTTTTTATGTACAAAAATAGCCTATAGAGTATATAAGGATTCCGTATACCCAATAACATTGAGAAAAATAGTTGACTTGATCGAAGAGCATAACAGTGATTATGGTGAGACATTTGATGCAATGAGATTTATTGATGTTGGAGTTAAATCAAATATAATTAACAAGTTTGGAAATGGTAATAATTATGTATTTACATCTGATAATTATTTTGCATATTATGTGGCTAATTATTTACTATCAATCATTACCAAGCCGGATTTTAAGATTATTTTTGAAGAATTATTAGATAATATTTTGGTCAGAATCAATTCGTCTATCCTTTTATTTTTTTCGTTTCTAATTGGTTATAATACAGATATTTTGAATCACTTGTTGGATAAAATCAATCAAATAGGTGCGTCAGAGAGCGAGATTAAATTAACAAATAGAAATGTTGTTATAGAAGGCACTAGAATTCATGATAAAATCAGTATTCCAACGAAAAATGATATTAACAGAATAGATAATGTAGAAACTGAATATGAAGATAGAATGGTTTCAGATAATGAAATGGTTAATGTTGATAATATCTTCAGTTTAGAAGTGGATAGTAATTATGAAGCATTGACGAAAGGTGTTAAACTTATCAAATATATCGATATTATCAGTAAAGCCTTTCCAGATTTTCATCATAGAATGGATAAGAATGAAAGAAGAAACCATGTGGAAACTATGTTTAAAGTTCCTAATATCATAAGTTATATTGCTTATAATGATGTCAAAGAAAAACTTGAGACATTTAAGAATCAGATTTATGACCAGTTAACAAGTGATAATCCAAACAGTAATGTTAAAGATTTATATGATCAATTAGAAAGTGAAATCAATCAATTTTTAGCTATGTTTACTATTGGAATGATTGATATTGTTTCTCAAAATGCTATTGATTCAAAGACAATTGAAACATTTGAAAAATATAGATTATCAGGTGATTTAGTTTATGACTTGGAGATGTTAACTTTTTATGCAGAAACTATGAGTTACCGCGATTTTACAGAAAAAGCACTAAAGATAAACAAAATAATAAAAGACGATATAGAAAGAGAAATGCTTAAGGCTATTATTGTGAAGTTTATTGTACTAAACTCAGAAAAAAGAGATTTTTACCTGGAACAAAAAATGAGAAGTCAAGTATTTGGTATCACAGGTGCTGTACCTAGTTTAAAGAATAGAATCAAAAATGGATAATTATATATCTAGAAGAAATAAAAACCATATGAAATGGTAATAATAGGAGGGATTTATGTCATATAGTTCAGCGTTTAAAGAATATTTAGAAATTGCACGTGAAAATTCTCTTAGCACAGAAGAAAAAATTGATAAAGTCAGAGATAAATTCGTAACAGAAGAACCCCAATTTAAGTTGAGAAATCAAAGAAAATTGAATAAGCGATTAAAAAAAGAACTGAACATAGATGATCCTAGTATAGACTTGTTCATTAAATTAGAATGATGAGAAAATAACTTTATATTAAGAGCAAATTATATGATACATTAAGACATTTATAAATACCATAAAAAAATCATTCATGGGGAATTTACTTTAAGTTTATAAACTAACACGAATCTATGAATTATTAAATGTTTATGATAAACATTATAAGTAATAGCTGGACAAACTCCAGTGACTAGTTTTCTTAGCCATTGTGTTAAAGCTAAATAGATTATAATTGTTTTAAAAGTCATATTGGAGGTAAAAAAATGAACATTGATGTAAAAGGATATAAAAACATAGAACACCTTGATTATAGTATTTTAGATAACAAATTAAACGTTTTAATTGGGGTTTCGGGAAGTGGGAAATCATCAATTATAGGTGCATTAAAAGAAGACAACTTAGAATTTAATAAAAAACTTGATTATTCTGGTATTGTATCCGGAACTCTAAATGGTACTAGAATTGATCCAGAAGATATATCATTATTTTCTGATAGCACCCTTGCAAAGTATCTTTTTGAGGAGACAAAGAACAATAATATCTACAAAGTCCTTATTGATAATGAGCATGATTATATAAATGCAAGAAGTAAACTTGACTCATTATTAAAAAATATCGTGAATGAGTTTGCTATAAGTGATCAACTAAAAAACTCATATGAAAATTTACAAAATCAGTTGGGGGCAAAATTAACTTCTACAAATAAACTAAGAGCTACTTCAGCAATAAAACAAATGGAAAAATCATTAAACAACTTAACAAAAAAACGATTTTATACCAAGTTGCAAAGCATGGATAAAGAATTAATTACTTGGAGAATCAAGGGAGAGAAACTGATTAATAATTCTAAATGTCCTTTTTGTGAAAAAAAATTGTCATCAAATAAAGAAAATGAATTACATGAATATAGTAAGGTAGATATATCTAGTTTTGGAAAAGTTGAATTAGATGATAACCAATTGTCTATATTAAATACTTCTAGAATTGTCTTAAGTAATAAAGGTATGTCCCAATTAGAAAAAGAAATAATTTCTATAGGTATTGCATTAAAAGAATACGATAACTTAAAGCTAGATATTGAAAATCTATTTGATACTGATTTTAACATTAAAAGATTATCATCATTTGTATATGATGATAACCTATTTATTCATTTTCCTACTTTACGAACTTGTGTTTTTAAATTACAACGGCAAATAAATAAATTAAAAAATGCTATTATTAGTACTCAAAATGAGACTAAAGCAATATTGCTTCGTAAAATTAACATGATAAATGAGTTACTTAAAAGTTTTGGTATACCATATGAGATTCAAGCAAAATATAAACAATCTCGGATAGAAAGTTATAAATTATATCATATTAAAGATATAAACAAAATTGAAAGAATTAATGGTCTATCAACAGGGGAAAGGAAGATTATATCTTTAATCTTTTATGTGATAGAACAAAAAAATAATAATAAACCTTTAATTGTTCTTGACGATCCGGTATCATCTTATGACGAAAATAGAAGGTTTTCGCTATTTAGATTTATACTAAAGGAATTAAATGGAAAGACAGTCCTTATCATGTCGCATGATCAATCATTTGCTAAATACGCAGCAATAACAAAAAGTCAATATATAGGAAAAATCGAATACTTTTCAAATTGGAACAACATATCAAGTACAATTGGAATTACTTCACTTGATTTTGATAATATAAACAAATATATACTTGCACGAATCCACTCCTCATATAATTACTTACAAAAAATTATTAATTTGAGATTCTTTTATGAATTGAATAAAAAAGGAAGAGTGTATTCTTACTTGTCCAAAATAATACATAAAGAAGATGTTGCTTCATGGTTAACAAGAAAGGGATTTTTAGAATCAGATATTCTCGACGAAATATGCTTGGACACTAATCTTACATTGATACCTTTTAACTTAAATGAATATAACAATATTGATACATCAAGATATAGTGTTATAGAAAAAATATTCATATTAAGAGAAAAAATAAATGACAAAATATTGCGAAATGAAATCAGTAATTTCATTCACCTAAATACGACTTACGTAATCACTATGAATCCATACAAATATCCATTTTGCTCTAATTACTTGTTAGACGAAATTGATAACCACATTCCAACAATAATGTATTTTTAGTAGATAAATCAATTAAATTAATAGGAGGATATTCATATGAATCAAATTAAATGTCCACATTGCGGCAAAGAATTTACAATTGATGAATCAAGTTATTTAGAAATAGTCAGTCAAGTAAGAAATAAAGAATTTCAATCCGAGATTCATGAAAAACTAGAACAATTAAAAACTCAAAATCAAAAAGACATAATTATTGAAAAATCAAAGGTTGAGTCTGACTATAAGGATCAACTTTATAGAAAAGAAAAAGAACTAGAATATTTGAAAAATCAGTTAAAGAATTCAGATGATGGTAAAAAAATAGAAGTTATAAGTCTTGAATCTAAATATAAAGATGAACTGAAAAATAAAGACCTGGCGATTCAACAATTAAACTCTAAACTAGAAATGATTAATATAGATAAAGAGTTAGAAAAACAAACCGCTTTAGCTGAAAAAGAAAAAAGAGTTTTAGAATTGCAAAATGAAATTGAAGTTGAGAAAAGACAAAAAGAATTAGAAAAAGCATCTTTAGAAGAAAATTACAAGAATCAATTAAAAGTTAAAGATGAAACAATAGCATTCTATAAAGATTTTAAAGCAAAACAATCGACAAAAATGATTGGTGAATCTTTAGAACAACACTGTGAATATGAGTTTAATAAGATTAGATCTGTAGCGTTTCCTAATGCATTTTTTGGTAAAGATAACGATGCATCATCTGGATCTAAAGGTGATTACATATTTAGAGAGCTCGATCAGTTTGGTAATGAAGTAATTTCTATTATGTTTGAAATGAAGAATGAAAACGATACTACATCAACTAAAAAGAAAAATAAAGATTTTCTTAAAGAACTTGATAAGGATAGAGGTCAAAAGAAATGTGAATATGCAATTCTAGTTTCATTGCTTGAAAGTGATAATGATTTATATAATGAAGGTATTGTTGATGTTTCATATGAATATCCTAAGATGTTTGTTGTTAGACCACAATTCTTTATTCCTATCATTTCATTATTAAGAAATGCGTCACTAAATGCGTTAGAATACAAACAAGAAGTTGCTCTCATGAAGAGACAAAATATTGATATCACTCACTTTGAAGAAGATTTAGAAACATTCAAAACTGGATTTGCTAGGAATTATGAATTGGCTAGTAAAAAGTTTCAAACCGCTATTGAGGAAATTGATAAGACAATCACACATCTCCAAAAAACTAAGGAAGCATTGGTTTCAAGCGAGAATAATCTGAGATTAGCAAATGATAAAGCTGAAAATTTGACGGTTAAGAAGTTGATAAAAAATAATCCGACAATGGCTGCAAAATTTGAAGATATTAAATAATGCTTTTTTGGTGAGAAAGGAGAAGAAACCATGAGGGAGAAATATAAGAATCTAGCACAACAACCAGATGAAATAACGTTTGAATGTGGAAACGATTCAATCACGTTGATTTTTAATAATAGAGAACTATATCATTATTCAATAAAAAGTATGGAAATAAAGTATATACAACATATGTGCATGCTTGCAAAAAAAGGTCGTGGATTAAGAACATTCATTAATAGCAAAGAAACACGTGGATTAGTAAAGTACGAATATAAAAAATACATATAACATGTTAAAACATCAATAAATTTGTGTCTTCGAATCTGTAAGTGGAAAAATAAAAAGCTTATTTGTACACAAAATTGCATCCATTAACGTAAACTTATTCATTTCTTACATTCATCATTTTCACTTTTTATGCTGAATTTGTACATAAAAAATGGCTTATTGAGCTTTGTAATCAAAATGAATAAGTTTTTCCATATATCAAGTGTTTACAGGAGCAACTAATTCTTTTAGTAACTATTACTTTTAATAATCCCGCATTTTTGAAGTTTTAATGATATTCTAATATATATCAAGTCTTTTTATTCGGTTAGTCTAAAAGAGCCAC
>CAZETB010000029.1:0-23182 GCA_964514865.1 uncultured Mariniplasma sp.
GACATGTTTTCATCAGGTTGCGCAATATATCCTTCACCAACAAAAAGCTTTAACTCTTCTTGTTTGTATGCTTCAATAATGAGTTGATTTGCATAATTGATATGTTCTTTCATGACTTCATCATCAATCATATAAAGTACTTTAGTATGATTTTCATTTCTAAAATCCATAATTGGATAAATCCTATCTAGCTTGATTTCATTCTTTCCTTTGACAAGTTTAGCTACGTGTATTAAATCGCCTTTTTTCATGTGCTTCCCCTTTACTTTTTTACTTCTATAATTTTTATAAATCTTGGGTAATAGATATTGGCATCAGACAATGCACCTGCGAGAGTCGTATTCACGTTGTATGAAATGACATATTCACCTGGTTTAGATAAAACAGGATGCATTTTCGCGTTATAAGTGAATGCGCCTCTTAAATGACTAACGTTTGTCTGATAAATTTGTGTGTAGTTACTAAACGAGCCAAATGGTGTATCTGATAATGCATAAGAGATCTTTCCTGATGTCGTATTTTCCATCACTGTAAGCATGTATTTACCTTCAAAAGCACCTGAAGGGATATAGGTCATGGAAAGTTCAGCTGATACACCTTCAATGAGAGGAGCGGCTTCATTGATATCATGAACAAATGTTTCTCCGTTAAAGTAAGTCCAATGATTATGATTTAAGATATCTTCTGGTAAGAATCTTCCAACAACTAAGTGTCTTCCGTTTAAGTCTTTGTATCCATAAATATAAATGTAACCATCACGATTGACGTTGTTTAATATACCAGCACCAAAGAACAATGTTCCTCCATCAGATGTCTTTGTTTGAAGAGGTGTTGAATAATAGTTTGCTTCTTCATATACTATTTTTCCATCGACAATGGGTGATTGGATTAATCCCACATTGTGCACTTTAAAAATATCTCCTTCATCTTTCACTAAAATAGGAAATAGATAAAGATTTTGATTAATCACAACACCGTCTTGGAGCCATAAACGTGCTGATAATTCATTATTATGCAATGTTGATACAGAGTTTGTACCTGTGATATCACCAAATAAGAAGCGTCCTTGTGTATCAAATATCATAAGTTTGCCTAAACCGATATAATTCTGGTCATACGATTCAAGTAGTTCAAGTTTGATATAACGCGCTGTTGTGTTGATGTCAGAAATGTCTTTTGTATAAGGCTCAATGTTAGAACCAGATGCTTGATTTAATGTATACATTATAGGATCAGTAAAATTCAAATTATCTGTTGAATAACTGATAGCAAGCGTTTTTGTTCCCATGGATGGATTGCTGTTGTCATTCCATAATGTAATAGAACCAAGATTATATAAGTCTTTTAAATCAACAATGAGTTCTGCTTGTGCTTGACTAGCACGATAAGATATACCTTCACTTGAGTTTGATAGTGTAGCATCTTTACTTTGAGAAATAGATAATCCATCACCATCTAACAAATTTCTAGGAGTTAATCCAATATAGGCATCTGGTATAAAGGGTGATGACGGTAGACCATCTGTAATTCTATAGTCAAACGTGAAAGCTTCATCAATCGGTAAATCGGGATTCATATAACCTAAAGAGTTGTTGATCATAACAGATGATTTTCTCAAATTGTTGTTGGTGTAAACTTCGCCAACAAATGTATCTGAGAAAATAAATCCAATATTTGATTTATCAGCACCTATGGTTTCATCACCATTGGTTAAATTAAAACTAAAAATGCCATCTGCACCGGTCCAACCTTGATAACGTAGAAATTGTCTTGTCAGATCATCATCTTCCATGATGATGAGTCCATCACCTAAAGTGAAGCGGATATCTTCTAATGTTATGTTGTCATCGGTAATTGGTATAACGAGTTTAATTGATTTTGCCATGACTCCTCCGAGTTGAAATTGATGTTCTTTGATTATTTCTTGGTTTATAACACGACGATAAGAAACACCATCAAGCGATACTTCTAAAGAAAGTGTAGATACATCAGAAATGATTTGCATTAAATCAATAGGATAAATCGCATCAAAATTAAAGAATACTTGGTGTGTTTTGATGGATGATTGAGTCAATATTAATGGATTGATATCAACTGGTTTGCATGGGTTGATAAAGTTAGATTGATTTCCAATAACAGTTGAATAAGGAATTGTAAGAGATTCAACAGGTATTTCTTCACCTAATGTATATGAAAAAGATGTTTGACAAGAAGGAATGACAATTTCTTCTTGTGTTATGTTGTTTTGACATGAACTTAATAACAAAATTCCAATCAAAACAATAATATATTTGAATATTCGCATATTGCCACCTTGTGTAACCGTTTTCTATTTCAATATATCACAGCATAAATAAAAAAACAATACATTAATAATACATTTATAATTTTTACAATACATTTTGATAAAGAAAATAAAAACCGCAGTTATTTTCTGCGGTAGAAAAGTCGTGTACGATACTCATAATGTGCTGCATTATAATATGTTTCTGTATATTCAATAAGCTTATTGTTAGCATCATAAGCATAACGTTTGCGTTTTAATTGTGGTGCATCATCGTAGATGTGAAGAAGGTTTCTAATGTTTTTAGGAGCTATAACTGCTGAAACATATTCTTCAAACATATTAAAGTAAATATTTTTAGTGGATAGATAATGATATAGTGAACCGAAGAGAAAATCTTTAGTATTTGGTAGTTCTATCACTGGTATCATATATGTATCTGAATATAATATCGGAATCATAGAACCTCTAATACGCTGCAAATTATATAACATGTCCCCTTCTTTGATTTGAAAGATTGATGCTAGCACTTTATCGGCTGGAACGAGGTTCAAGTGTGCTTCCATTGTTTGGCTGGGAAGTCCCATTTCATTCATTTCATTTGTGAAAGACTGAATCAGGGTAAAGTTAGACATTGAACTTTGTGTTCTAAGGACGGTTGTACCGTAACCTGCACGTCGTGTCAGTAACTGCTCCTTAACTAATTGTGCGATAGCAGCTCTGATGGTGACTCTCGACACCCCAAATGTTTCGGACAACTCTTTTTCATTTGGTATGATGTCTCCTTCTTTCCATTCACCTGATTCAATTTTTTGTTTGATAGCATTTCTTATTTGCACATAAAAAGGTTGTTTATCTACAAGATCAATACCTGACATTGTCATTACCTCACTTAATAATTTAATTGTATCATCACTTTGATACATTTACAATACATTAATAAGATAATCTTGAACACATTATTGACAGTTAGGTATTATTATTGTATTGTGATTATAGATGAAATGAGGTAACTGGGATGAAATATTATGTAGGTATTGATGGCGGTGGAACAAAAACGAAAGTCGTTATTATAGATGAAAATGAAAATCTTGTATTTGAAAACACATCAGGGCCATCAAGTATAGATACGGTAGATAACAACACAACATTAGCATCATTCAATCAGGCACTTGAGCCTTTTTTCAAAAAAAACAGGAATGTTTCTTTTCAAGCAGTTTTCATTGGTGTAGGTGGCATCGTGTCTGAACAAGACTGCAAACAGGTTGAAATATTTTCAAGACATATCATTGGTGTAAGTGAGCATACATTAATGAGAGCGAGAAACGATATGGAAAATGCCCTTTATAGTGGACTCCTCTTTGATGAAGGTATTGCGCTCATTTGTGGTACAGGAATGGTTGCATTTGGTAAAAACAAAGAAGGATCGACGCATAAAGCTGGAGGTTGGGGTTATCGTGAAGGTGATTTAGGATCTTCTTATGACTTAGGCATGCGTTCGTTAAGACATGTTATTAAAGCATTTGATGGAAGAGATACTATGTCTGCTTTTTCAACAGCTGTTGCAAAAGAGATTGGTATGAGCAGTACAGAGGATTTCTTTCATATTATTAACGATAAATATTTAGATCGAACATGGATCGCTAGTCTTGCTCCTTTAGTTACAGCTTATAGTTTGAAAAATGATATCAATGCTAAACATATTGTAGATCATGCGACTGATGAATTAGCATTGGCAGTATATGCTGTAGCACATAAACTAGGTATAAAAGATTCGAGTTTAGTTATCATAGGTAGTTTAGGACACGCAAAAGGTTATCAAGAATTGCTACATACCAAGATTTATAACTTACTTCCAAACATGCATATTATTAATCCAAAAGTAGATCCTGCATATGCAGCAGCATTAATGGCAAAACGTCTTTAAAATGATTCATGTCACTTTGATAAAAGGTGACATTTATTTTTGACATTTGATGTTAAACCATCTATAATTGATAGTGTAGTTTTATAGGGGGCTTCATGAAAAAAATAGAAACATTTTTAAATAGCGGTTTATACATCTTCTTAGTTTTTGGCATCACGCTTCTGGCGTGGTCTTTTTACAAGGAAACACCACCTCATGTTTTTAATCTTTATAACATGATCGGTGTTTTTATCCTTATCTTAATCAACGCTTTAGTCTTATCATTTTTTAGGAATACACTTTATAGTGTACCTGTGGTGATGAGCTTTTTATTTGTGATCAACCAGTACAACATTTCATTTGATTCTGTGGGTCAACTTGGATTTCCAATCATTGCATTCTTAATCTTCTGGATTGGATATATCGTGCACTTCATTAGATTTAGACCTAGAATTACCAGAAACAAGTTCTTCTTAGGATTTGCACTGATCGCATTATCCTATGTGATTCCACTCATTTATACACCATGGTCTTTCAGTGGTTTCATGGTTTCCATTGTTGGTACAGTTTATCTAGTCCTATATCTTTTCTATTCATCTACGATGAAGGGAAATATCGACTATTTATTTAAAATCATGCTATTTGCCAATCTTTTATTAACAGCTGAAGTTGGTTTATATCTCTATCGCGGATACCTTTTAAATCCTGAATTAGACATCTATCACCGCGTTTATGCAGGATGGGGTAGAAACTTAGGATGGGCAAATATTAATGATATGTGTTTCTATATTGCATTAACATTCCCAAGTTATCTTTATTTCATCTTTAAGAAACCACAAACGTATGTTGTATGGTTCTTGATGATCTTCCCAACTGCAGTTGTTATTCTTTCAAAATCACGGGGTGGTATCATTGGTTATGGTGTTGTTGTCTTAGCATCTGTTATCTTCTTCTTATTAAGAGGAAACAAGAAACATTTAACACATGGTGTTATCTTCTTAATCATCACAGCAACTATCGCTTATTTAGTACGTGAAGTCTTCTATATTTGGTGGGATTTCTTCCTTGCATCCTTTGGTGATGATTTGAATGACTTTTCGTCTAACCGTCTTGCCATCTATCAATTTGGATTTGAGATCTTTAAACAATATCCACTCTTTGGTGGTGGATGGATGTCGATTAACTTGTTCCCTGAAGGTAATATGGCGGGTTCACGTATCTTTATGTATCACTCAACACTAATACAAGCCATAGCAGCAATGGGACTCTTTGGATTGATCGCACTCCTTGTTCATTACTTCCAAATCTTAAAATTTGTATTTAAACATGCCACCCTTGAAAAATACTTGCTTCTGATCGGCTATTTTGCAAGTCAGGTTCATGGTTTAATTGATAATGTGCAGTATGCTGTGCCATACAGTGTCTTAATCGTCTTATTCTTAGCTGTCTTTGAGACCTCAGAAAAACAAACATCCTTTGATCAAATCGGATATCGTTATCACTTAAAAAAATAAAGGTGGATTTTTCCACCTTTTTTTATGTTTCTCGATATTGTCTTAAATATTTAATCACTTCATCTTCACTCTTAGGTTTTAAATAATAATACCCTTGAGCTGAGTTACAACCTAGCCGTTCTAGTAGATCGGCTGTTTCTTTATCTTCAATACCTTCAATTAAGACTTCATAACCCAATTGTCTAGCTAAATCGATGGTTGCTTTCACGATGTGTTGTGTGGTTGGGTTAACCAAGATTTGATGTGTAAATATGCGGTCAATCTTAATGATGTTAATCGGGAACTGAGCTAAGTAAGCTAAGGATGAATATCCCTTACCAAAGTCATCAATAGCAATCCTAAATCCTTCATTAGCAAACTTTTCTAGCATGGATTTACTCATCTCTGGATTTTCCATCAACACGGTTTCCGTGATTTCAAGTTCAACGTACTTTGGTTTTACCTGGAATTCATTTAAAATACGCATCATTTTTTTAAAGAAGTTTTCATCATAAAGATTTCTCGTTGATACATTGATTGATATCGGCATAAAGATATCTAAATCATTGAGTTTCTTTTGATACATGAGTGACCATCTAAAGACCTGCAAGGTCATATCATGGATCATATTCGTTTTTTCAACGGCTGAGATAAACTGATCGGGATAGATCATCTTTTTAACAGGATGTGTCCAACGAATTAATGCCTCTAATCCAGTAGGTTTTTTCGTCTTTAAGTCAACTTTAGGTTGATAGATCATATAGATGGATCCATCATGTAGTGCTTCACTAAAATCGGTCAAGAGTTCATATTCAAACTGACGGTTGGTATTGACATCACTATAGGTTAAATACGTTAAATTCTTAGCGCGAGCTTCTCTTGCTGCAACATCTGAATTGATAAAGTATGTTGATATATCTTTTTCTTTCAAATGTTTTTGCTGGAAAAATCCCATCGCGTAGTCAACAAATAGATGTTGATCATCGAGATGCGTTGCCTCTTGTACTATATGCAAGTAAGATTCAATCTCTGCATGGAAATCATGACTTGGTTTTAAAATCCAAAGTTGATTAATCGCGGGTTGAATGACAATCACATTGACATATTTGCTTCTAAGTAATGTTTCTATTTTTCTTAAATAGTTATAATATGCTTCATAACCAGCAACTTCTGCAATCGATTCTTGATTCGATATAATGAGTGATGCGAGTGTGTAGAGTTCACGATTGACAAGTGTTGTTTTTCTTAAGAAATTAAGGTTATAAATACCTGAATCAGGATTCTTGAGTGCCATATCAGATACTTTCATTTTTGTCTTTTGAAATTGATTATAAAAATAACCTGATAGTGTACCCGACATAATCATGATAGACATTCTAACTGTCCAGTCAAGCCAAAATTGAGGTTCTCCTGTTGTTGTATTATAGGGCATGAGTGGACCAACCAGTGTGCCAGCAATGGCACCTGTCAAGAGACCTCCAAGAGGACCTGTTGTACTTCCCATCAGGATAATCGCGATATACATGATATGCGAAAATGCTAATTGATTATGTTCGACAACAAAACGCATCACCAAGAAATCAACAGTCATAATCAGACCTGACAAGATGATGGTTAGAACTCTTTTGTTATGCTTAATCCATATCCATAACCTACTTCTAAATGACATATAATCTCCTATTCGAGAACTGTTATCCACCCTTGAGGATCTGCAATATCGCCAAACTGAATACCAGTTAATAAATCATAAAGTTTCTTCGTATATTCTCCCATTTTAGTTGACGCAGGGAATGTGTGTTTATGTCCATTGTGTGTAATGGAACCGATAGGTGTAATGACAGCTGCTGTACCACATGCGCCAGCTTCAACTAAATGGTCCAAATCATTGATAAATATTTCACCTTCAATGACTTCGAGACCCAAGTGTTCTTTGGCTAAATATTTTAATGAACGGTTGGTAATACTATTTAAAATAGAAGGTGATTTTGGTGTGATGTATTGATTGTCTTTGGTGATACCAAAGAAGTTCGCAACCCCCACTTCTTCAATCTTGGTATGTGAAGTTGGATCTAAAAATAAACAATCAGCATACCCTTCTCTTCTTGCTTTGGTTTGTGCGAAAAGAGATGCTGCATAGTTGCCACCAACTTTGACGTGACCTGTACCATGAGGTGCAGCTCTGTCATATTCAGATACAACTAAATCCACTGGTCTTGCTTCACCATTGAAATATGATCCAACAGGAGATACGATAATCGCAAACAAATATTCTGGAGCAGGTCTAAGACCTAAATTATCACCGATACCAATCATAAAAGGTCTGATATAAAGTGATTCTTTAAATCCATAAGGTGGAATGTAATCTTTATTGACTAAAACAACCTGTTTTACAGCTTCAATAAAACGTCCTTCAGGTAGATCAGGCATCATCATATAGCGTGTTGATGTTTGAAATCTTGCTGCATTATCAGCTACTCTAAATAACTGAATATGGCCATCTTTGGTTCTGTAGGCTTTTAAACCTTCAAAGCATTCTTGACCATAGTGGAGTGATGTCGATAAACCAGAAATGGTTAACCTATCACTACATTCTAAACTACCATCATCCCATTTACCATCCTTGTAGTACGAAACATAAATGGTTTTAGCTTTTTTATAGGAAAATCCGTTTGCTCTTTCAATCATAAAAAATGTCATACCTCTTTCTCTCGTGATTTTATAAGTAAGCGTTTACATCGTTATTATTTGAGATCATCACAAAGCGTGATGATCCATATGTTTTTAAGTTTCAGTTCTTTCAGCATGTTCTTCAATCTTAGGAAGTCTAGATCTTAATTTGAAGAATTTTAAGGTTTCATCGGTATCATAGATGAACATAAAGATTAAAGCAATGATCATGCCATAAATCATGGCAGGGAATAATAGCCATAGCACAGGGAAATAAGCATCACCTGCAAAAAATGGATTTGATCTAAAGAAATCAGGAACAAGTGCACCTAAGACCATACCTAAACCTGATAAGTCACCTCTCACACCAAAGATGAAGGAAGGATTACGGAATGCAGGATCAAAGAATTGTTCTTTAGGTACCCATCCAAATAAGGTAATTAACGCTTCATTGATGAAGATGATCACTAAGATAGTTAATAACATAAAGGGAGCTTTATAACTTCTTTTAAAGGATAACTCATGAATGTGGTAATGAAGCATTAAGAAAGGTGATAAGAAGATTAAGAAGTGTGATGTGTAAAAGCGGATCACTTCTAGGCTAAATGCTGGCTTAACGCCAATCACCGTCGCATTAAACATCTCACTCATGGCATCAATCGGATAAAAGAATGTGATGATGCCGGATGCAACACCCACCATGACCATGTAGTCTCTAAGTGTTTTATTCTTCGCGAAAAATAAGATGGGGAAGAATAGTGCAGATACAGCACAAATATTTTCAGGTGATACTTTCGTGAAAATCTCTGGGAAAGGTACCAATGTATAAGGATAGATCAATGCTTTAGCAAAGTGAATGAACAAATTAAAAAGGATTAGTCCATAGATGAACCAATATCTAAATTTGTCAGATTTTGTATTAAGAAACTTCACAGAAATCCATGTCAAAAGGATTGCTGCTGCCATGTATATGAAATAGGGAAGGTTAAACATCTCGACAACCATGGGTTTCACTCCTTTTGAGTCATGCGTACACCATCATTATATCATCTCACTACACTTTGTCAAACAATGAAAAAACATGTTATGTTTTTCTAAAGAAAAAAGTGCATCATCTTATTTAAGATAATGCACTGATAATTTGATGAGGATTTTCGATAAAGATGCGATCAAGCACATCTTTATCAAAATGTTTAGATAAATACGTATAACATGTCTTCAAATTAGGCTTTCTTTCATCTAGATTATGGGTGTCTGATGCAATCAGATCAACCAAACCTTCTTTGATCATCTTTAAAGGTAATTTAGGTTTTACTTTTTTATCTGTACCTAAAAGCGATGTTGAATTGACTTGTATGAGTGCACCTGTTTGTTTGATTCTTACATAATCACTAAAATTAAGGTAAGGATATCTTTCAACATGTGCAACAATCGGGATAAATCCCATACGTGATAGATCGTAAACGACTTCTTCAACCGGTTGTTCATCTCTCATTGAAAACTCAATGAGAAGGTATTTTGAGTCTCCTAAGGTATATGTCTTATAGTCAGGTGATAGATGACTGCGATATAAGACTTCGGCACCTAACGTTAGTGTTACATCAAGTCCTCTTTTTTTAACTTCTTCAAGAAGCTCTTGAAAACGTACAAGATGAACATCTCTTTCCACCTTTTGAACGCGTGATTGAACATGAGGGGTAAGGATGATATGACTAACACCCTCTTTGATTTCTTCTTCAATCATAGCGATTGATTGTTCAAGACTCTTTGAACCATCATCGACATCAAAAAGAATATGTGTATGCAAATCAACAAACATTATTCGTCATACGTATAGCTATAGTCATAGCCATAGCCATATGCTCCGCTCTTTAAGTTAACTTGTGTTAAGACGGTACCTATGATATGAACGTTATTGGTCTTAAGTGTTTGAATCGCTTCTTTAACTAAAGCTTTCTTCGCATTACCTTGAGCAACAATAAAGATGATACCATCTGTATTCTTAGCGATATAAAGTGCATCTGAAACAGCGATTACTGGAGGTGTGTCGAGTAAGACATAGTCATAATCTTCACGTAATTTTTGAATAAGTTCTTTAAGTTTAGATGATTCTAATACATTGACAACAGCTGTTGTCTTTTCACCTGCAACGATGAAATCAAAACCAAAATCTTCTGAATGTTGAATTAGTTTTTCATATGAGATCTTGCCTGATAGATAATCAGTTAAACCATCTTTGTTAGGAACATTAAAAACTCTTTGCATCTTAGGTTTTCTTAAGTCTAAATCAAGCAGGATGACTTTCTTATTCTTTTGTCCTAAAAGATAAGACAAATTGGATACGAAAGTAGATTTCCCTTCACTTGCTAGAGTAGAGGTAAATTGAACGACTTTAATTTTGCCATCGATATTGGCATAATCTAAATTGATAATCACCTTTTGGAAGGATTCAGATGTATAAGAAAGAGGTTGTTCTTTTGTAACTAAATAGTCATAGCGTTCATTACGTTCGCCATTAAATATGTTCTTTTTCTTACTCATGAGCGGGTCTCCTTCACTTCGAATTCAGGGATAACCCCTAACACTTGAATACCAAAGGCAGCTTCAAGTTGTTCTTTTGTTCTAAAGGTGTTATTAAATAATTCCTTAACGAAAGCAATACCGACACCTAAAATACCACCAAGGATAATACCTATTGCGATATATAACACTTTATTAGGTGAATCATAAACGCCTTCTTGAGCGGTTGATGTACGGATGATGTTATCTTTTAAGATAGCAACATTCGTATTCGCAAACGCAATCGCTTCATCAATGACTGAATTAACGACTCGTTCAGATAACAGAGGATCACCAGAAAGATAAGAAATGTTAATAAAATAACTGGTCGTTGATGAGGTCACTGTTAAACTACTTTCAAGTTGTTTTGCAGTAATATCAAGATTTAAATCATCAATCACTTGTTCTAAAACGATTGGCATTGAAATGAGGTCAGCTGCAGTAGCCATTAAGCGCTGTGCATTAACCAAGTCAAAGGAATCTTCTGTGCCTGTTCCTGTTTGAACTTGTACCATCACGTAAGCATTTGATTTATATTGTGGATCTGCGACTAAATACGCATAGAGTCCTGCAATAATGCCTATCAATAAGGTTGATAAAATAATTAAGACAAGGTTACTTCTTAGGATTTTAAATAAATCGAGTAGACTTATTTCATTGGTTTGTTCTAGTTGTTGATCGTTCATAATACCCTCCTCGTTTTGACTTCGATATGTTTTACATATATCATCACAATTATATCATTTTTACATACAATTTAAAATAAAATCCATTGAAAATCGGTATCATGTCTAAAATGCAAGTCAAAATACCATGATCTAACATAAAAAGAAACCACGGGGACCGTGATTTCTTGTGTTTTTAAGATGTTAAAACTTGTTGAATCATCGATGTGATTGCATCGATCGCTTGTGGACTTAAGGTGGTCATTGGATAGAATTCACCTTCACGTGCCTTATTGTAGTAAATCAGGTTTGCTTGAGCCCAGTTTTTCTTTTCTAAATCTGTTGAATCTGCGTAACTGATAATGATATCGTATGCTTCTTCAAGTGCTGTTGCATAACCAACAACTTCACTGTTTAATGCAACGACTTCTGGATCTAAAAGATAATTGATGAACTGATGTGCACGATCAACGTGTTCTGCAGTTTCAGGAATGACCATAGCATCAATAAATACTAAAGTATTATATGGAATGTAGATATCAAAGTCTGCTCTAACTTCTTCTAATGTTTTACCTTCAGCAAGCTGAATGTATAAACGGTCAAGGTAATCACCTGTATATGTGAATGCCATATCTAAGTTATCAGATTCGACATTACGCTTTAACATGTCATCGCCCCATTCAACAAAATCAGCTGTGATGATATCTTGTCTGACTTGTTCAAGTAATGTTGTGCTATATGTATTAGGATTTAATCCACGATAGAACATCGCAGCAACATATGCCATTTGAGGTACATCATACATACCACGTCTTGCATTTGGAAAATAGGTTTCTGCATCAAAATAGGTATCCCAACCATGTTCTTGTAGTGATTCTTCTAAGCCATCAACTCTGTTGTTATAAATGATGCCGAATGTTCCCCAGAAATAAGGAACCATGTAATCTTTATAATCAACGGTTTCACCTGTACGAGCTACTGTTGTTTGAGTCATTGAATCAAGGATTTGTTCAACACCATCCATGTATGTAACATCGTTATAGTTAGGTAATAAATTATAGTTTAATGGGATAAGCATATCCTCATCTGCCATTTTTTCAATCATATAGTCAGATGGAATGACTAAATCAAAAGGTGTTGTACCACTCTTAATCTTTGAATAGAACAATTCATTAGAATCAGCAACGCTGATCTTAACGTTAATGCCATATTCTTTTTCGAAATTTTCAACGACTTCATCGTTGATGTATTCACCCCAGTTTAAAATGTTTAACACAGGGCGGTTATCACAACCAGCAAGTCCGAAGACAACCAGTAATAAAACCATTGTTAATAATACTTTTTTCATTTTAACTCACTCTTTTTTCCTTTCTTTGAATGTTGAATAAAGGTATATCCCATCAGTCCTGCCAGTGTGAAAAGAGTAAGTAAGGTGGAGAAAGCATACACTGACGGTGTCAAATTACGACGACCAATGACACCATAGATCCAAATCGATAAATTATCGAATCCAGCTCCGGTGTTAAAATAACTGATGACAAAGTCATCGATACTCATGGTTAATGCTAAAAGCATGCCAGAGAAGATACCAGCCTTAATGGCAGGAATCACGACTTTAATAAGTGCCTTGTAGGGCTTAATGCCTAAGTCTAGTGCAGCATCCATCAAGTTAGGATCTGTTTCCTTAAGTTTCGGCATCACAGATAATACGACATACGGGAAGGTAAAGAATAGATGCGCCATAACCAGTGTGAATAAACCAAAGATGTTAGGGAATATGGGCATTAATAGTCTAAACATCAACATCAGTGAAAACCCTGTGACAATGTCCGCATTAAGCATGGGGACATTGTTCATAAGCATCACCTTTTGACGTTTCTTCTTCTCTAATGAATAGAGACCTACCGCAAAGAATGTACCTGCTACAGTAGCAATAAATGTTGCGATAAAGGATACGATAAACGTATTTCTAATCGCAGTCATTAAATCTTCTTCTTGTAAGATATTAGGATACCAGTTAAATGTCACACTTAAGAACTCAGATGTTCTAACCGATGAGTTCACCGATTGGAGTGCAATCACGATAATCGCTAAATAAAGCATGAGGAAGATTAAGAAGAATAATAAGTTTTTGAATATCTTGATAGGTTTTTGGAATTTGGAGTAATCTTTATATCCATATTCCTGAAGGGTTGCTTTTGGATAAGATGAGTTCGTCATAATAATGTTTCACCCTCCTTATCAAAGCGTGTTAATAATAGAATTGAACCTAAGATGAAGACTAAGATCACAACAGCTAATAATGAGCCATGATTATAGAAAATCGTTGATGATAATAACTTATTTTCGATAACGTTACCGATAAATAAGTAATTACCCTTACCTAAAATCTTAGGAATTGCAAATCCTGCAAGTGTGGGTAAAAACACCATAATAGATCCTGTGACAACACCTTTGAAAGATAATGGGAAGATGACTTTCCAAAACTTCTTAAAAGGCGTTAACCCTAAATCAAGTGCAGCTTCTTGAAGTGCATAATCAATTTTTTCTAAGGCTGTATAAACCGGTAAAATCATAAAGGGTAAGTAAGTGAAGACTAAACCAATTAATATAGCAATAGGTTTTCCAGCGATATTACCAAAGGGTGAGAACCCGATGAGAGAACTGATAATATTATTTTCTGAGAAAATGTTATTTAGTGCATCAACTCTTAAGATTAAATTCGACCACATAGGTAGAATCACAATCGTTAGAATAATAAACTTATTTTTAAATTTCGATTGAAAGATATGATAAGCAGCAAAGTAACCTAAGACAAATGAGATAAGTGTCGTTAATATCGCAAACACAACGCTGTTGCGAAAAGCGATCACATTTTGACTCTGGAATAAAATCGACCAATGGTTTAAAGATACATTGATTTGATTAAGTGAAACAGATGAATCATAATTCGATGATGCAATTAAAACCATGGCGATTAAAGGAACAAAAACTAAGATATAGAGCCAAATCTGATAAGGTATCGCTAAGACCTTAAAGACTTTACCCATTTTGTTCTACCTTCATCATATGAATTTCATAAGGGTCAACAGATAATCCAATGGATTGTCCGACTTCATATGTTTCATACGTATTAACCATCACTTTGACACCATTGATATCAACATCAAGTTCATTGTGAACACCTTTGAATAAACTGAATGTTACAGTACCTGTTAGTTTCGCTTTTTCTAAAGGTACAACATCGAAATCTTCAGGACGAATAACTACATCAACTACTTCATTGTCATTAAATGTGTAACCCATACATTTAAAGTCAACACCGAAGAAGTTAACAACATCTTTTTTAACATAGGTGCCTGGGAAAATGTTAGTTTCACCAATGAAGTTAGCCACATATCTATTCACAGGTTCATTATAAATCGACTTTGGAGTACCTAATTGTTGAACAAGTCCTTCTTTCATAACAACAATGCGGTCTGACATGGTCATCGCTTCTTCTTGGTCATGTGTGACGAAGATGAAGGTAATACCAAGTTTTCTTTGCATTTCTTTTAATTCGTATTGCATGTTTTGACGAAGTTTTAAGTCAAGTGCAGCTAGTGGTTCATCAAGGAGTAAAATCTGTGGTTTATTAACGATTGCACGAGCGAGTGCAACACGTTGTTGTTGACCACCTGAAATTTGATCAATCTTACGTGCTTCAAAACCTGTTAACTTAACAAGAGCAAGCGCATCTTTTGCAGCTTGATCAATCATTTCTTGAATCAGTTTGTGAAGTAGTCTTGCATTTTTCTTTTCATGCGTTGGATATAATGCTTTGTATCGCTTTTCGATTTCTTGTTCTCCAAAAAAGTTTGTTAGATAAGCGATGTTTCTGTTACGTAAACCGAATGCAACATTCTCAAGAACGTTGAGGTGAGGGAATAAAGCGTAACGTTGAAAAACAGTGTGAATGGGACGTGCATAAGGTGGAAGATCATTAAAGACTTTTCCGTTAATGATGATTTCGCCTTCATCGGGTTGCACAAACCCACCAATCATACGAAGTGTTGTTGTTTTACCGCATCCTGATGGACCCAGCAGTGTAACAAATTCGTTTTCATATATGGTTAAGTTTAAGTTGTCAACAACCTTCTCACCATCATAAGACTTTGTAACATTGATAAGTTCAATGAGTGGTTTTTTGTTCACCTGGTTACTCCTTTGTTTAATTTATTTTTACAAGCAATAATTATAGACCTTTTTTTCAGATTTTCAATAGTTTTGATATATTTTTTTAAATATTTTTTTTCATAAATTTTGAAAAGTTGACTTAATGGCTTTGTTAGGCTATCGATTGGGGGGTGAAATTTACAAAAAAATAGGGGGTTTTTCAGTGTGTTTTCATGAACAACTTCTCACAAAAATAAAATGAAGAAAAAAAGAAAAAAAGCAGAGAATTCGTCCTCTGCTTTTTGAGTGTGTTGTTAGTCTAATTGCTGGTATAAGATATGAGCCTATAATGATGATACCTAATTACTTTTTCATGAGTTCAATGACTTCATCAATATCTTTCTTCACTTGGTTAAGTGAATCAATCCAGAAGTCCTTCTTGGTAACATTAATTCCCATGGATTTAGCGCATTCCTCAACGGATGTTTTCGTCGTTAATGCGAGTAAATCATCATAGTTCTTTAGGAAAGATTCAGGATCTTTCAAGTATTGTGCATATAAGCCTTTACCAAACAGTAAACCAAATGCATATGGGAAGTTATAGAAGTTTAATCCTGCTGAATAGTAATGACCCTTAACTAACCACATATAAGGATGTAAGATGTCATGATCAAGACCGTTAAGGTATGCTTCTTTTTGTGCATCTAACATCATTTGTTTCATCTGATGTTTAGTCACTGGTCCACTAGCTTTATCGAAGAGATTAGATTCAAAGATAAAGCGTGAAAGAATATCGATGATAACTTGTGTATCCCCTTGAAGTGAATTTTCTAAAACAGATAATCTTTCTTTTGGATCAGTAATCTCAGATAGTAAGTGATTATTCACAATGGTTTCACAGAAAATTGATGCTGTTTCAGCTAAAGGCATTGGATAACTCCAATGAAGTGGTTTATTTGATGAAATCACTTCACCATGGTATCCATGGCCAAGTTCATGAGCTAATGTTAAGACATCAGACAATGAACCTGTGAAATTAGTCATAATGCGTGATTGATGAAGTTGTGGTTGATTTGAACAGAAAGCACCACCTCGTTTACCCTTCTTAGGATAAACATCAATCCAGTTCTTTTCAAATGCTTTGGTAGCAAAATCACCTAAACGTTTTGAATAGCCATAATAAGCTTTCTTAATGATCTCTTGAGCTTCTTCATAAGTATATGTCTTTTCAAGTTTTCCAACAGGTGCGAATAGATCATAGAAAGGTAGATTCCCTTCATGTCCTAGATAATGAGACTTCGCTTGAAGATAGGCTTCAAAGTCAGGTCTAAAGTCTTTCATAGCTGAGATCATGGCATCCAATGTCTCTTTCGTCATTTTTGACGATTCTAAGGTCTTATCAAGTGCAGATGGGTATCCTCTTAACTCATTCATTAAAACGACTTCACGCTTGATATTAGATAGTGCCATAGCCACTTGATCTTCAATGAGTTCAAATGATTTAAGCTCTGCATCATAAGCATCTTTTCTAACACTTGGATCTGCTTCATAAGCTAAATTTCTAACTTCAGATAGTGTGATGTCTTGACCACGGTAATTAACAGGTAGGTTAGCTGTTGTTACAGATTGAAGTTGAGACCATGAAGATGAAGATAGTTCACGTAGCTTTGCATAAAGAACTTCTTCTTTTTCTGATAGAAGATGTTTGGCATCTTCTTGAGAAAGTTTAAGTAAATACAAGTAATCTTTAATGATCTCACTCTTAGTAGCAAGTTCATCTAAATCAAGAGTTGCAAGATATCTAGAGAATTTAACATCTTCAGCAGTTGATTTACGTGAAATCTTCTGTAAGCGAGCCATGTAGCCTGGCGCTTCTTTATGAGTGACATCGGTTGCCATGGTTAATGATACGAAAGATCCTAAGGTTCTACCGAGTTTAGATAGTTCTTCTGACTTCTTTAAATAAGCTTCTAAGTAAGCAACAGGGTTTGATTGATCGCTATTAATGATAGCGATGTAATCATCAATTAACTTTTCATACGCTTGTAAATCTTTTTCATAGGTTTCATCAAAACCTAAGTACAAATCATCTAAGTCCCAGTTTTTCATCTTTTAATCCCTTTCTATGTAAAGTATTCCAATGGTTCCCTCACCACAATGTGATGAGATCACGCATCCTGCATGTGATTCGATCAAGTGTTTAGGGTTTCTCTTGTCTTTAACTTGTTCTATCATATATACTGCATGCTTATCAGCAAGTGAGTGCGTGATCATGACATAGTCATCATCAACGTGATCACCTAGATCAAAATAGTCTTCTAACATCATGTCTAAAGCACGACTCATTTTGCCAAATGCTTTTTTATAAACACCAAGTTTTCCATCTTCAACACGAATGATGGGTTTAATGCGTAGCATGGAACCCATAAGAGCTTGTAAGCCAGAAGCTCTTCCACCTTTATGAAGATAATCTAATGTTTGAATAGCAAACTGACTTCTGACAAATGGAACAAGTTTAACGATTTTCTCATGGATCTCTTCAGCAGAAACACCTTGATTTCTCAAATCTTTAGCCTTTAAAACAAGTAATGCGATTCCGGAGGATAAGTTCTTCGAATCAACAACAAAGATTCTTCCTTCAGGAAATTCTAATGCTGCAACCCTGGCACTTTGGATGGTTCCAGATATAGATGATCCTATACCGATATAAACGATATCTTTACCATCATCGATCAAAGGTTTAAAAATCTCATAAAAATCACCAGGTGATGGTGCAGCTGTTTGAGGTAGTGTGTTCGTCTCTTCCACTTTCTTATAGAGTTCGGGTGTTGTTAAATCAATACCATCTTTATAGATGGAATCACCAAATCTCACATAAAGTGGTATGGAATAAATATCGTGTTCCTTTAGGAAATCGTGTGATAAATCAGCGGTTGAGTCTGTCATAATGATTGCGTTATTGTTCATGTGAACCCCCAATTTCTATATTATCTTCATTTTATCATATAAAATAAAAACGCCCAAGAGTTTGAGCGTAAGTATGTAAAATCATGTAATACATAACTTGTAAATAGCTATATGATAGAAACAGTTATGTTGTTATAGTATGAGTAACATTATTAATATCAAACAAAAGATAGAAATAACGCTTGTTATTTGAAGACCAATTAAGAAGCGATGAATCTTATCAGTTTGTTCTTGTAGTTTTTGAACGGTATCTTCATAGTTTTTAAGTATATCTGATTCAATTGAGATAGGTAGTGAAACTTTGGGTTCTTTATGAATATTAATCATTAAGATGCTAGATATAACAAAAGATACACCAAAGAAAAAGATTAAACCATCTACCCATGACCGAAGACCATCACTGATGTTAGGAACGCCCTTATACATGAGCCAAATGCCAATACATGATAAAACACTAAAGAATAACATCACTGTAAAGATCCATTGTGTATTTTTAATGATGTGTTGATGTTTAACATTCGTTTCCAGATAAACATCTCTTAAATACATGATACGTTCTTCTTGCATATTAATCATCCCTTAGATATCAAAAAGTACAGGTTCTGACGCCTGTACTTAAGTAAGTAACACGATTCATCCCCTTGCATCTATTTTATCTTATCGATACTAAAGATACAAGAATGTTTTAGATAATGGGTAGATATTTATCAAGTTCCCATTGCGAGATTCTCATTTTATAATCATCCCACTCTTTAAGTTTTGCTTCAATGAGTTTATTATGAAGGACTTCACCAATGGTCTCCTTCATAAGATCACTATTAGAGAAATATTCAACAGCTTCTTTTAAACTTTCAGGTAAATTCTTAATACCTAAACGTTTTCTTTCAACATCACTCATCTTAAAGAGATTCTTTTTAACAGGTGATTGTCCATCAAGTTCTAAACGAATGCCATCTAATCCTGCTGCTAATAATCCACTCATTGCTAAATAAGGGTTTGCTGATGGGTCTACAGATCTCACTTCAATGCGTGTTGATTTGCCACGAGCAGCAGGGATTCTAATCATCGTCGAACGATTTGCATCACTCCAAGAAATATAGCATGGTGCTTCATAACCTGGTACTAAACGTTTATATGAGTTAACGGTAGGGTTAGTGACTAAACAGAAAGATTGTGCATGCTTCATGACACCACCAATAAAACATAAAGCTGTTTTAGATAACTGATTTTCAGTATTTGGATCATAGAATAAGTTGTTGCCATCTTGATCAGTTAATGAGATATTAGAATGCATCCCTGAACCATTAATACCTTGAATAGGTTTAGGCATGAATGTTGCATGATAACCATGACGACGTGCCACATTTTTAACTAAGACCTTAAATGTTTGAATGTTATCACACGCTTCAAGTGCGTTATCAAAATGGAAATTGATTTCATGTTGGCCAAAAGCAACTTCATGATGTGATACTTCCATATCAAAGCCCATCTTTTCTAATTCTAAGACGATGTCACGTCTGACGTCTTCAGAACCATCAACAGGTGCTAAATCAAAGTAGCCACCTAAATCACTAAATTCTAAAGTAGGTCTTCCTTTTTGATCGAGTTTAAATAAGAAGAATTCTGGTTCAACACCAACATTAAACTTATCAAACCCCATTTTTCTCATCTCAACCAAATTACGTTTTAAGATGTAACGTGGGTCACCTTCATAAGGTGTACGATCTGTCTTGTAGACGTCACAGATCAGTCTTGCTACTTTACCTGCATTTTGAGATAATGTTTCCCATTCTAAGACTAGCCATGATGAAAGATCTGGATATAAATACATATCTGCTTCATCAATACGAACAAAACCTTGGATGGATGAACCATCAAACATGACTTCATTTGCTAAAGCTTTTTCTAAGTTAGTTACTGGAATTTCAACGTTCTTAACCGTACCTAACATGTCAGTAAACTGCAAACGAACATAACGCACATCATTTTCTTGAGCAAGTCGTAAAATATCAGTTCTTGTATAATTTTTCATTTCAAATCCCCTTTTTATGTAAATAATGTACGTCAAAAATAAAAAAATGTCAATAAGAATGACATTTTTTCTAATAAATTTACATTTCTTTACAATTTAGCCTTTTCTGACTTGGGTTCAATGTAGTTCTTTGAATAATCTTCCTTGTTGATTTGCTTGTTTCTAGCGATCGCAAATGCTCCTTTTGGAATATCTTCAGTCACTGTTGAACCAGCAGCAATAAAGACGTTATCTTCAACTTTGATTGGTGCGATTAAGTTCACGTTACATCCAACAAAGACATCATCACCTATGACGGTCTTATGTTTATTGACACCATCATAGTTGACTGTTACAGATCCACAACCGAAATTCACGTTACTTCCAATGGTTGCATCACCTAAGTAAATGAGGTGAGCAGCTTTTGTACCTTCGCCTGTTGTAGATTTCTTCACTTCAACGAAGTTACCAATACGGTTATGTGCACCAATTGAGGCATGTTCTCTTAAGTGTGCGAATGGACCAACGGTTGTATAAGCACCAACTTCAGATTTTAAGACGATACTATGTCTAATTTCTGCGTTTTCATGAATGATGGAATCTACAACTTCAGAGTTCGGACCAATGATAGCACCTTTTTTAATCACAGTATTCCCTGTGATCGTCGTGTTTGGATAAATCCAGACACCTTCTTCAATGATGACATTATGACCGATGGTAATCGTTTCAGGGTTGATCATAGAAACACCTGATAACATATGTCCGCGATTAATCGCGTCTCTTAAATACTTTTCAGCAATTGAAATGCCATAAAGGTCATTAATACCCATAGTGACCATGGGGTTACGAACAACGAATGTGTTCACTTTATGGTTCTGATGCATTAAATTGACGATATCAGTTAAATAGTATTCACCTTTACGTTGGTTTCTTTCAATTTTACGAACATATTCGAATAAAAGCTTGTTATCAACGATATAGACAGATGAGTTAACTTCTTTAATGAGCTTTTGTGTTTCATTACAGTCATTTTCTTCAACGATGCCTGTTACGATACCATATTCATCACGAACGATACGACCATATCCTTTTGGATAGTCCATCATCATGGTAACGACGGTTAAATCATTTCCCATTTCTTCATGTGCACGAATAAGTTTATCCATAAGTGGATATTCCATGAGCGGCATATCACCAGGAAGAATGAATGTTGTTCCTTCTTTTCCTTCTAACTGAGGTGCCGCTGATAAAACAGCGTGACCTGTTCCTAGTTGTTCAGCTTGGATAGCGTAGGTGACGCGATCACTTAAAATTTCTTCAATCACTTCTTTTTTATGTCCAACAATAGCAACAATTTCATCAATCGATGATTTTTCGATATTTTCAACGATATATGAAATCATAGGTTTCTTCAAAATAGGAAAAGCAACTTTAGGTAATTCTGTACGCATACGTGTTCCCTTGCCGGCAGCAAGTATTAAAGCATATTTTTTCATCGTTTTTGACCTTCCTCTGTAATGATTTTAACTAAATAGTCTGTCATGTGATCAACCACCAACTGATCTTCATGTGAAATGGTAACGCGAATTAAACTTTCCGTTCCAGATGGACGGACAAGTAAAAGCGCATTATCACCTAATTTAAGTTTAACATCATCAATCGCTTTTTGAACAGTTAATTCTTGTAAAACGGATTTATCAATACCTTTAATGTTTGTGAGTTTAAGTGGAAACATCTTCACATCATTGACTAATTCATGGAGTGAGAGATTCATTTCTTCTAAAATCTTGAGTAAGTAGATAGCAACTAATAGACCATCACCTGTATGTAAGAGATGAGTTAGAATGATGTGTCCTGATGATTCTCCTCCGATGGTGTAACCATTTGTATAGAGTTCATGAAAGACATATTTATCACCTACATCAGTTAAGACAACATCGATACCATGTGATTTTAAGGCTTTGATAATGCCTGGATTACTCATTTTGGTTAATACAACTTTATTTTTGTTCAGTAAGTTCTTTTGTTTTAAATATTTAGCAATCATGTAGATGATCATATCACCATCATAAATGACCCCTTGGTCATCGATTAAGATGATGCGATCGCCATCACCATCAAAACTGAATGCGATATCGAGTTTTTCATCTTTAACAAGTTGTAAAATGCTTTCTAGATGTGTAGATCCGCAACCCAAATTGATATTCAATCCATCGGGTTCGTTTGCTATCTGAATGGCTTTAGGATTTATACGATTAAATATTTCTCTTGATATGTGATAATTTGCACCGTTTGCTGAATCAAACCCAATCTTTAAATCAAGTGGTTTTAAATCCATGTGATCATAGATTTTAAGATATTCTAACTTAACATCTTCTGATAACTCAAAATGGCCTAATGAAGAGATAGAAAGTTCTCCATGATCGATAAAGTCTTCTAATAACGCTTCAACATCTTCTGTTGTCTTATAACCTT
>CAZETB010000030.1:0-23061 GCA_964514865.1 uncultured Mariniplasma sp.
AAGTAGCATTTAATCTTTACCATGAAGCTAATCAAGATATTGAAGTAACATATCGCTTTGATCTTTATCAAAACGATACAAAGATTGATTCACAAACCATGTTAGGAACTTATCAAACACATGATACATCTCCTATCATCTTTGATAAATTAAAAGAAGCTCATGCCTATCATGTCATGATTACCGCATTTTATATGAACCCTGACACGATGCAAAAGAGTGAAGATGTCATCGATGATATCACCTTTGAGACATTGGGTTTCTACGAAGTCGATTACACGGTTAACATGACTGATTTATTTATAGAACTTAATATTGAAGTTATAGATCCCTCTCATTATTTTCAAGTACCGTATTATGATGTCTATGATGTATCAGGTGATTTTCCAAGTTGGATATCAGGTGACTATTTAAGCTTTACACCAGGTATCAACAGTAAGACTGTCACGATCACCATTCAGTTACCTGCAACAGGAACATTTGAGATTATTGTTGGCATACAGAATCAAAACGATTATACGATGAAGCATATTATCTATCATCAAACCATTATAAAGGAGTAAGCATATGAACTTTAAACAAAAAAGTAAACAAGAACAGATCAGATTGATTATCATTGGAAGTGTTATTATCCTCTTTATTTTACTCGGTAGTCTTGCTGATGTTCTTTTCCCCAACACGACGTTTTCGAACATTATCAGTCAATCCATTGGGAAGTTTTTTAACATGGTCAAATTTGTTAAAAACCAATACGTTACCATATTAGAAAGCATCACCATCTTTATCTTTGTATGGGTTTTAAATCATGTCCTACTCTTTTTAGTGAATTTACTTACCAAAAAAGGACATCGTGGTGAGACGATAGGAAAACTCATGGCTTCTGTGATTCGTTATTTGAGTTTTATTATTGCATTCTTCTTAGTCTTAAGTGCATGGGGTGTTGAAACACCAACCTTATTAGCTGGTGCTGGTATTATTGGATTAGGATTATCATTTGGTGCGCAGAGCTTAATTGAAGATATCATTGCTGGTCTATTCATCATTTTTGAGAAACAGTTTGTTGTAGGTCATATCGTAGAAATCAATGATCGACGTGGCATTGTTCGTGAAATCGGTATTCGTACGACTAAGATTGAAGATCTGAATGGCGATGTTTTAATCATTAACAACTCAGACATTAGAGGCATTATCAATACATCGATTGAATTATCAACAGCTATCTCTGATGTTGGTATTGAATACAGTGAAGATATCCATAAGGTTGAAGCACTTCTTCAAAAAAATCTTGTTGAAATGAAGAAGAAGATTCCAGAAATTATTGAAGGTCCATATTATATGGGTGTTGAAGCTTTAGCTGATTCATCAGTTGTTGTTAGATTGCAAGCACGATGCGATGAAATCAATAAGAATAGAGTTAGACGTTCTATGAATCGCGAAATCAAGCTTTTATTTGACCAAGAAGGTATTAATATTCCATTCAATCAACTTGTTGTTCATGAAATCGAAGAGAAATCATAACGAAAAGGGGTGTTTATATGTATAACCGTTTTAGAAAATGGTTAAGCATTAAAAAGAATCAAAACGCACGAGGCATCATCTTAGTATTCATCGTTTTATTTAATGTTTTATTATGGCTGATCTCATCACTGATCGCATATCTGATTCAACCATCACTTTATGACAATGTTGTTAAAGCTCTTTGGTCATCTGGGATTACCTGGATGCTTGAACCTGGATTCTATGATCCAACCGTACCGGTAGCGATCAGAGTGATATCGATTATTGTTATCTTGTTATCGATGATTACCTTCACAGGTGGTATTATCGGTTATGTTGCTAATTTCTTTTCAAACATTATTGATAATGCCAAACAAGGTAAAAACAAACTCTATGTCTATGATCATATCCTTATTCTTAACTGGAATTATAAAGCATTAGAACTGATTGCAGATTATCGCTACGATGATGACACCAATACGATCGTGATCCTATCTGACAAACCCAAAGAAGATATAGAAGAAGATATTAAACGAAAATTCTATCGAAAAGAACAAAAGAAAATGAATATCATTGTTCGTGAAGGCGAAGTCTTTTCTAAACATGATTTGATGGATGTCTGTATCGAGAAAGCAAAAACGATTATGATATTAGCTGATGAACAGGATCATCAATCAGCAGCACATCTTGACATGTTAGCTATGAAAACATTAATGCTTGTTGCACATTTAAACTTATCCGATCATCAAACCATTTTGATTGAAGTTAAAGAACAAAAATCGATAGGTTTAATTAAAGATTATGTTGCTAAAAACACAAGTCGTTCACACCAAATTCTACCACTATTACCTGATGAACTGATGGGACGATTGATTGCTCAGACACTGTTAATGCCAACCCTTCACAAGGTTTATCATGAGCTCTTTTCATTTGAAGGTGCTGAGTTCTATACCCTGCCAGAACAAAGTCCAAGAGAGTTCATGGAATCGCATCATAAGGCTATTCCTATCTATACACTTAACGATCATCTCTATGTATTATCTGAATCATTTGAATGTATCAAAGAGAAAAGAGATCAACCACTTCACAGTTATACACCTCTTAAATTTCATCATGAATCACGTTATCATAAGAAGCACATTGTCATTTTTGGTAAGAATCAAAAGTTGCCTTACATCTTAGATTCAATCAAACTCTATGAACGTGAAAACAAAACGGAAGTTAAA
Source organism: uncultured Mariniplasma sp. (assembly GCA_964514865.1). Classification (GTDB taxonomy): domain Bacteria; phylum Bacillota_I; class Bacilli_A; order Acholeplasmatales; family Acholeplasmataceae; genus Peloplasma. Next base: position 2,724 of record CAZETB010000030.1, read on the forward strand.
GTATCTTTAGTTGAATCTAATGAAGCAAAAGATATAGAAAAATTCATGGATAGCAATGAGAAAATTGATCATATCGTCATACTTTCTGAAGATCATTTATCCCCTGAAGAATATGATTCTGATGTCCTATTGACACTTTTAATGACACAAGAACTCGCTAAAAAACATCATGCTGAAATCATCATTGAACTACTAGATCCAAGACATTATGATATTGCACAAAGTTACAATGTGAATAACACGATTATTTCAAACGAGTATGTCAGTCATATGATGACACAGTTATCAAAAAATCGACATCTCTATGATTTATTCATTGATCTATTGACCTATGATGCCTATGATAGTGAACAAGAAACCTATGAGGTATATGCATATCCAGCTCAGGACATTCTTAAGACCACGCTTCCCTTAACATTTAAGTCTAAGGCAGATATGATCTATTCGTTTTATATGAGTGGAGAACAGAGCTACATTCTAATCGGTTTATCTAAAAAAGACCACTTTGAAATCTTTAAGGGTGACTTAGATCATGAAGAAGCGATCACAATTGAAGAGGACGATGAACTCATTCTCATTTGTAAATAGTTTATCAAACCATCATGATGTACATCATCCATGGTGGTTTTTTGTTTCATGTTTCATGTTGATATTGTCACTTATTGAACGGTATTTTCACGTCATTCTCGATAAAATAACGGTATAAGGAACAATCCGAGGAGATGAATCATATGAAAAAATGGATCATGTCAATGTTTTTCATCTGTCTATTCGTTTTTTCAGCATGTCAAAACGAACAGACACCACCTCTCCAATGTGGTGATGATGAGATCATTGTCGATGGAGCTTGCCAAGTCGTTAAGACTGATTTTGAAAAAGCATTTGATGCAACCGCTGAAATTAACAACTATACGTTAACAGTTACTATTCAACAACTTGAAGCTCTTTATGAAATGATACTTCGTGTTGATGACGATAAATCACAATTTGTCATGGGTGATCAGATGGAGTACTACGAAAAAACAAGTACAGGTTTTGATCATTACTTTCAAATAGATGAAGGTTTCAGAAAAGAAAGTGTTACTGAAGCAGTAAATACATCAGGATTTCACTTCTTTAAAGATTTAGAACCATCTTGGTTCCAACTTGTGAGTGAAAGACATTTTCTAAAGACCGAATATCTTGATGATGTTGCAGTATTCTTTCAAGCATCATTTCCAGGTAGTGAAGTATCTAATCTTGAATTAGCGATTGGTGATACCTATTTTGAAGCTATGTCATTTCAAGTGACCGTAGATAGCGTCATGTATCAATTTACGATGACATTTTCGATGATTGGGGAAACCCAAATCATATTGCCATCAGTATAGGGGGTACATCATGAAAAAAATATTATCTTTATTCTTTGTTGTTATTATTGCATTTGCATGTTTAGGACCTTCATTAGAAGCAGATATGCGTCTAACGGTAACATCACGTGAGACAGAATATGTTGAAAGCGTGAGACATACCAAGATTGTTGGACAACTTGAATACGATGGTGTGACATCTAACCAAGTGATTAACTATTTAGGTGCGAACGTCCTTGATAACAGTGATATGAACATTGTTGTCGGTGATTCATATAAAGCACACGATTCATGGGGAAGAGGAACGATTATTGCCCACGCAGAAAATATTGAAGAACGTTACCCAAATTACCAAGTCATTGGTGGTGTTAATGGTGACTTTTATAACACATCGATTACCAATTTGAATGGTCAGCCTCAAGGTGCTTATATTAGAAACTTTGAAGTGATCGCATCAGGTGTTGTTTCATCAAGACCTCTTGCAGGTTTCAAAGATGATGGTACTGCCGTATTTGGTGTGCCTTGTTACACGGGTTATCAACTTTTAGTTTATGATGAAGATGGTGCATTAAAAAAGGAAGTTTCCATTGAACGTATCAATGACTTACCTACAGCTGTTGATAAAGTCACCGTTTTCTTTGATAATTATGATTTACCTATTTCATCAGCTCACAATAAAGTGATGATTGATGCGAAAGAAACAAAAATGGATGGTGTTCGCTACTTTGGTAGTGGTACATATGCTCAAATGAGTGATCAAGAAGTTAATGTTGCTGATCACCAATTTGTCATTGTAGGTACTGGTTTTAATGATGATCAACTCATTACCTCAAGTGATTATGTTGTTGTTCAACGTAAAATGGGCTGTGGTTTCGAAGACGTTAGATTTGCTGTTGGTGTCTATGATGAAATCGTCATCAACGGTGAACCCGTGACCTATTTAGAAAAAGGTCTCGATCCTGCGTTTAAGCATCCTAGAACTGCTATCGGACAAAAAGCGGATGGTACGATCTTCTTTGTTGTTGTCGATGGTAGAAATAAACCTCTTGGTATGGATGGTGTTAATCTCTATGAATTAGCACAAATCATGGTTTATTTTGATGCTGTCAGAGCCTATAATCTTGATGGTGGCGGTTCTTCAACAATGTCATTATTGAATGAAGAAGATGGTTATGATATACTAAATACGCCATCAGATGGAACGGTTAGAGCTGTAACAAACGGTGTATTTATCGTGAAGGGTGAACATATCCCAAGACCTGCACCTGTAGGTTTTCCAGATACACGTATTCGCCTTGATAAACCAGCAAACTTTTATGTTGATGGTAATGGAGATCTTAGATTTGATCCTGTTCTAAATAGTCTTGCCTACATGGTAAGTATTAATGGAACATTATATACATCAGATAGTTCAACCTATCCACTTGATTTAGAAGCTGGACAGTATGTGATTAAAGTCAGAGCATTAGCTGATCAAATCAATTATCGTCACAGTGAATACTCTGATGAGTTTGTACTTATTATTCATCCAGATGATATTAATAAATTTATCAATTTACTTAAAGAATTTTTGAAACGAGAAACCGTGAACTAATTAAAGGAGAATTTGCCATGACGACATTTAAGTTCAATCAGACATCTAAGCGTTATTTACCACTTGACCCACATTTTTATCCCATGGCATTAAATCATCGTGCTTTTGAACAAGCAGTTTTAGCAAGTAAACATCCTGTTAAGATCAAGATAGGTATCGAACGTGAATTAAATCAAATCTATGTTTATGACACCATGATTTTTCATGATGAAGAAAACCAATTTGAAGCGAATGCACGATTTGTAGAACGCTTGATAAAAACACTACTTTGGTCAAAAGGCGGCTATAAAATCTATATAGCAGCTCCTAGAGAAATTCAGATGTACATCAAAAGTATGTATGCCATTGATGGTATGAGATCTTTTGATGTAGATTTCATGTCCAAGGTTTATGGAAAACCATTTGAAGTTAAATCGGTTGATGTCGCTCATTTCCCAAAGCCCTATGAAATGACAAAAGCTATTGGACGTCATTTAGAAGGATGTCGTATCGGATTTGATGCGGGTGGATCTGATAGAAAGGTGTCAGCTGTGATTGATGGCGAAACAGTCTTTTCTGAAGAAGTTGTTTGGCACCCTAAATTAATGGCAGATCCTGATTATCATATTCAAGGTATTAAAGAATCTATTGAGCACGCGAAAGCCCATCTTCCAAGAGTCGATGGTATCGGTGTTTCTGCAGCAGGTGTTTATATTGATAATGAAGTAAAAGTAGCATCTCTGTTTATCAAAGTTCCTGAAGATCTTTTTGAACAAAAGGTTAAAACACTTTTTAAAGATTTAGCAAAAGCATATGGTGATATTCCTCTTGAAGTAGCTAATGATGGTGACGTAACTGCACTTGCAGGTGCGATGAGCATGCAAGTGACCTCAGTATTGGGGATTGCGATGGGAACATCAGAAGCGGCAGGTTATGTCAATGACAAAGGACATATTACAGGGTGGTTGAATGAGTTAGCTTTCGTACCTATCGATTATCATGAACAAGCCATGGAAGATGAATGGTCACATGATATTGGTTGCGGTGTTAAGTATTTTTCTCAAGATGCCATTATCAAACTTGCTGTGGCAAGCGGTATCTCTTTTGATGAGAATTTATCACCAGCAGAAAAACTAAAAGTCGTTCAAAAGATGATGGAAGATCATGATCCAAAAGCAATTGAAATCTATGAGACCATGGGTGTCTATTTAGGATATGGTATTGCGTATTATGCACTTTTTTATGAGATGAAACATGTTCTTGTTTTAGGCCGTGTCTTATCAGGCAAAGGTGGAGAACTCATGGTTCAACGTGCTAATGAACTTATGAAATCTGAGTTTCCTGAACTAGCAAAACATATACGTATTGAATTACCAGATGAAAAGAGTAGACGTGTTGGACAGTCAATAGCTGCAGCATCGCTACCAGAATTAAAGAAATGAGGTTTTATCATGAAGTTAAATAAGAAGACTGCGGAGATTTTCATACCAGATCAAAAGCCGCTTGATGAAGCGATTAAACGCACAACACATATGGCGATTGCAGCGCATCAGGATGATATTGAAATTATGGCATATGATGGCATATTAAAATGTTTTGGACAAGATGATGCATGGTTCTTTGGTGTGGTTGCAACCGATGGATCTGGATCTGCAAGAGATGGTATTTATGCGAAATATACCAATGAAGAAATGATGGCAACCCGCAAGGTTGAACAAAAAAAAGCAGCCTATGTTGGTGAGTATGGTGCATGTGCCATGCTTGATTATACGAGTAAAGAAATGAAGGATCCAAACGAGCAAACTATTGTTGATGAAATGGCGATGCTTATTTTACAAGCAAAACCAGAAGTTCTATATACACATAATTTAGCAGATAAACACGATACTCATATCGGTGTAGCAACTAAAGTGATTAAAGCTATTAGACAACTTGATCCTAAAGATCGTCCAAAAGTACTTTTAGGTTGTGAAGTATGGCGTGATCTCGATTGGATGGTTGACGAAGAAAAGGTTGAACTCAATGTATCAGGTCACCCCAATATTGCTGCTGCATTAGTTGAAGTGTTTGACTCACAAATTATTGGTGGTAAACGCTATGATTTAGCAACTGCAGGACGCAGATGGTCAAATGCTACTTACGCAACGTCACATAAAATCGATAAAGCAACAGCTATTAGCTATGCGATGGATTTAACACCATTGATTCAAGATGATCATTTAGACATCGTCACATATATCACAGATTACATTAAACGTTTTGAACACGATGTCCATGATCGCATATCTAAAATGATTATAAAATAAGCACCTCAGGGTGCTTTTTTAACGAACATATTTTCCTAAAGATGAAAAAAAGTGACGTTTTCTAACAATTCGTTTTTTTCTATCTTTATCTATGATAACGTAGAATTGAAGGCATATGATTGTGAGGTAACCTATGAAAATCATTACATGTATTAAACAAGTTCCCGCTTCATCAGCTGTTCAAGTTGATCCAAAAACAGGGGTTTTAATCAGAGATGGCAACAATGTCAAAATGAACCCTTTTGATCTCTTTGGACTTGAAGCGTCATTTAAATTAAAAGAGATGGTTCCATCATCAATCGTTCACGCGATTACCATGGGACCACCATCAGCAACTGAAGTATTACAAGAAGCATTATATATGGGTGCAGATGAAGCGACATTGATTAGTGACCGCCGGTTTGCTGGTGCAGATGTTTTAGCGACATCATATACGTTATCACAACTCATTGAACATATCAGTGATTATGATGTCATCGTATGTGGCAAGCAAACAACCGATGGTGATACTGCACAAGTAGGACCAGAGATTGCAGAGTTTTTACATATCCCCCATATCCCTTATGTAAAAGAGATTATTGAGATCAAAGAAGATGCACTAATCTTAAGATCTGCTTATGATGATTATGAAGAAATTGTTCAGATTAAAACACCATGTCTAATCACCATCGATAAAGATATGAATACTCCGAGATTACCATCTTATCGCAGAAAACTGATGATGAAAAACCATGAGATTGATATGGTTTCACTTAAACATCTTAAGGATCAAAATCCAGATCACTATGGATTATCTGGTTCTCCAACACAGGTTGATGAAATCTTTCCACCTCAAAAAAGAACGGAAACCCTTAAAGTTAAAGGTAGCTCTAGAGAATTAGCAGAATCGTTTTTTAATATTCTAAAAGAAAGTCGTTATGTGTAGGTGATGATATGGCATATATAAAAGTCAATAACGATAAAGTAACTCCCGATATCGCAAAAAAACTGATTGATCTTTGTCCGTTTAATGCGTTCGAATATCAAGATATGTATTTATCCATTAACGCATCCTGTAAGATCTGCAAGATGTGCGTTAAAAAAGGACCTGAAGGCGTATGTGAACTTGTAGAAACCAAGAAAGAATGTGTTGATAAATCGCTATATAAAGGCATTACCGTTTATATAGAACAACGTCATGGCATACCACATAAAGTTTCTTGGGAGTTAATTGGTAAAGCTAAAGAATTATCACAAGTCACACATGAACCTGTTTATGCGATTGTCATTGGAAACAGAATTTCACAGATTGCAGAAGAAGCATTAACCTATGGCGTTGATCGCGTATTTGCATATGATGATGAAGCATTTAACGATTTTGATGCACAGGTATATACCACTGTCGTAGAGTCTTTTTTCAAAAACTATCACAACAACGTGATACTATTTGGCAGTACGCCACATGGTAGAAGTTTTGCTCCACGTGTTGCAGCTCGTCTCAAGACAGGTTTAACTGCGGATTGTACGATGTTAGATATTAAACCTGATGGTGATCTTCTTCAGATTCGACCTGCGTTTGGTGGTAACATTATGGCAAAAATCAATACGCCAAATCATCGTCCACAACTCGCAACCATCCGTTATAAAATGTTTAACCTTCCTGACAAGGTTACACCTTTTGGAGACATTGTTTATCCAGAAATCAAAGATATAACACGTGAAAGAAACACAACCATCCTTCAGACCACTGATAAGCCTAAAGTTAAAGATATCTCTGAAGCTGAAGTGATTATTGCTGTCGGTAGAGCATTTAAGAAAGAAAAAGATTTAGAGCTTATCCAACCTCTTGTTAAAAAACTGAATGCAGAAGTTGCTTGTACAAGACCACTCATTGAAAATGGTTGGTTTGATGCGAAACATCAAATCGGTTTATCAGGTAGAACCGTTAAACCTAAACTGATTATCAACTTAGGTATTAGCGGTGCCGTTCAATACATTGAAGGTATGAAGGAATCAGAACTGATTATCAGTGTTAATCAAGATGAACACAATAAACTCTTTGATATTAGCCATCATAGTATCATAGGTGATATCTATTCGGTATTACCTGAATTAAACAAACTCATCGATAACATATGGAAGGTGAATGCATGAACTATCATAAGTTAACCCAAGAAGATATTAAATATCTACAAGATATCGTTGGAACGTCATCACTTTATACAGGTGATGCCATTGAAAAAGATGTTTCACATGATGAACTTGGAACAGTTTCGGCTTACCCTGAAGTTCATGTCGTTCCTGAGGATAAGTATCAAATATCAAAGATTATGACATATGCTAACAAACATCTGATTCCAGTAACCGTTAGAGGTTCAGGAACTGGATTAGTTGGTGCATGTGTGCCACTTCATGGTGGTATCTTACTCGACTTATCCAAAATGAATAAAATCATTGAACTCGATAAAACCAACATGACACTCCGTGTTGAACCAGGTGTCTTATTGATGGATATCTATGAATATGTTGAAAAGGAAAATCTCTTTTATGCACCAGACCCAGGTGAAAAGTCTGCAACAATTGGTGGTAACATTTCAACCAATGCAGGTGGTATGAGAGCTATTAAATATGGTGTTACCCGTGACTGGGTGAGAGGCCTTGAAGTTGTTCTTCCTGAGGGTGATCTCGTTCGTTTTGGCTCTAAGGTAGTTAAAAACTCGACAGGTTATGGTTTAAAAGATCTCATTATTGGTAGTGAAGGAACGTTAGGTATTATTTGTGAAGCAACCTTAAAACTCATACCTCTACCTAAAAAATCAGTAAGTTTACTTGTACCATTCCAATCACGTGAGGATGCGATTGCTGCTGCACCGCAACTCATTCTTGATCATGTGTTACCCACAGCGCTTGAATTTCTAGAGAAACAATCTCTACAATATAGTGAAACGTTTTTAGGTAAAAAAATTCCTCATAACGATTATCAAGCTTATTTACTCATCAGTTATGATGGTAACAACGAGCAGGCTATTGAAGAAGATATCGAAATTGCAAGTAACTTATGTATCAATAAGTACAATGCCATCGACGTCTTTTTAGTTGACACAGAAGAAAGAAGAAAGAGTGTATGGACAGTAAGAGGTGGTTTCCTAGAAGCCATTAAGGCATCCACATCAGAGATTGATGAGTGTGATGTCGTTTTACCTCGTTCACACATTGGTGAATTTTTAAATTACGTTAGAAAAGTCTCTGAAGATTTAAAGATTAGAATTCCTTATTTTGGGCATGTCGGTGATGGTAATTTGCACATTTATTTCTGCAAAGATGATCTTGATGATGCCACATGGGAAGAAAAACTCAAAGTTGGTTTTAATGCCCTCTATCAAAAAGCTTTTTCATTCGGTGGTCTAGTTTCCGGTGAACATGGTATAGGCTATGCGAAAAAGGAATACATGAGACAATTACTTGGTGAAAAACAAATCAATATCATGAAGGGTATCAAAGCATCCTTCGATCCCAATCACATTCTTAACCCTGGAAAGGTTATCTAATTTTCTTTTTCCTCCACATGATGGTTTGACCATCAGGAGAAAGGGCAAGCACAGCTTGTCTTTTCTTTTGTCAATTTTTGATTTAGTAAAGCGCATACATTTTTATAGTTTAATCTATGGTAATGATGATATAATATTATTGCACGGGAAATCCCCTGACGATGAACACACGAGGTGACTTGCATGAGTGTCATGTTGACAATGCTCAAATATAAAGAAGAGCTTAGTATGGCTGAGCGCGTTGTTTTAGATTACCTCATTGAAAATAAGGAAGCCATCAAAGATTTTAGCGTCGAAAAGATTGCTGAAGCAGCATATACATCACCAGCTTCTGTAGTACGTATGTGTAAAAAGCTGGGTTATAAGGGTTTTAAAGATTTCAAAATAGATTTCATCTTGGCTAATGCTAAAGTTGAAATTCCAGAAAACAAAGAATATGTTGATGTCATTTTAGGTCGCGATGAACACTGTGGTCGTTCAGCGATTGAAAATAACATTCGAGTTTTAGAAGATACCATGAAGCTTTATGATGAGAAAGTAACAAAAGAAGCTGCTGAAATCATCATGAACGCACGAAAGATTTTAATTTTTGGTAAAGGCTCATCCTATCTTGTCTGTAAAGATTTAGAGATGAAGTTAAGACGAATCAATAAGTTTTGTATCGCTCAAGGTGAATCACATGAACAGCTTGTCGATGCGTCATTCATTAACCAAAAAGATGTCATCATCTTTATTTCAAACTCAGGAAAGACTAAAGAAATTATTAGTGCAGCCCTCCTAGCTAAAGAAAATAAGGCTAAAGTCATTTCAATCACGAAGTTAGGTTCATCAATTTTAGCGGATTTATCAGATATTGTGCTGTATACATCATCTTTAGAAGGTGAATTTAGAAGTGGTGCCATGACATCGCGTATTTCACAGATGTGCGTTGTAGATGCTTTATTTGCACATTGTGCTTATACGGATATTGACCGTTCCGTTAGGACTTTAGAAATGACCTATAAGACATTTAAAAAATTTAAGAGATAATTTAAAATACGTGATGACCTCACGTATTTTTTATCTTTTTTTCACGTTTTATGCACGATTTTTCGAAATTGAAAAAAACAACCATAACATGGGAGAACTCATCCTTAATAGCAAGCTTTGATTTATAATATAAATGAAGAAAAGGGGTACATCATGAAGAAAATGGCAGTTGGAATCATGAGTGGCACATCGCTTGATGGCATTGATGTCGTCATCGCATCCATTGAAGGAACCTATACCAATACCCGTGTTGAGATTAAAGCGTTTAAGACATATCCCTTAACTGATGGAATCATTAAACGCATTAAAGAAGCGATGAACGATCAAACATGTCATGCAGCGCTCATATCATCTCTTAACATGGAATTGGGTTATCTTTTTGGTGATGCTGCAAAACAATGTTGTCAAGAAGCAAGTATTCCTTTAGATCAAATCGAATATGTAGCTTCTCATGGTCAGACCATTTGGCATATTAATCATGATAACGAACCCTATCTGAGATCATCACTTCAACTTGGTGAAGGTAGTGCGATTGCAAGCATCATGAAAACAACGGTAGTTTCAAACTTTAGATGTGCAGATATCGCTTCTGGTGGACAGGGCGCACCTCTCGTACCCTATGTCGATTATCTTTTATTCTCAGATAAACAGATCTCAAGATCTCTTCATAACCTTGGAGGTATCTCCAATTTCACCTATTTAGAAAAAGGATGTCAGGAAGATGATATCATCGCATGTGATACAGGACCTGCCAATATGATGATTAACAGAGCATGTCAGGTTCTATATCATCAACCTTATGATGAGGGTGGAAAGATTGCAAAATCTGGTCAGTTGATTAAACCGATGTTTGATGAACTGATGGCACATCCTTTCTTAAAAGAGATACCACCTAAATCGACAGGACGTGAAGTCTTTGGGGATCAATTGACGGATAAGTATATTGAACGTTACCAAACATATCGTCCAGAAGACATGATTCATACATTAACACAGTTTACTGCACAATCCATCGTTGATGCTTACAAGCGATTCATTATCCAAAAACGTCCACTTGATGAAATCATCTTCAGTGGTGGTGGAGCAAGAAACGAATATCTTTTAAAGTTAATTCAAGAAGGTTTACCAACCATCAAGATCAAGACACTTGATGATGATGGTATGGATAGTCAAATCAAAGAAGCTTTAGCATTTCTTATCTTAGGACATGAGACACTTCATCACCGTCCATCTAATTTGATCAGTGCTACAGGTGCTAAAAAACATGTTATTTTAGGACAAATCAATTATTACCGATAAGCGAGGAAACATATGATTATTGCTATTGACGGTGGAGGAACCAAAACGCATCTAGGTGCTTTTGATCACCAAGGCCATCTTCTCTATGAAACTATAGGCACCGGATGTAACCATCAATCATTAGGTGTCGATACCTACCAAAAGGTCATTTCTGGCTTAATCTATCAAACATGTCAAAACTTAAATATGACATTGCATGATATCGAATATGTTCATTTAGGCATATCAGGAGCTGATGTAAAAGAAGATTTTGATCGCTTGAATACTGCAACTAAAACGATTTTAAATGATATACCTTTCACACTAGAAAATGATGCATGGCTCATTTTAAGAAGTGGACTTACCCATTATCAAGGTGCTGTTTGTATCTGTGGCACAGGTGCTAATGCAGCTGCTGTTAATCAAAATCATGAAACAGCAATTTTAAGAAGTTTGAGTTATGTCTTAGGTATGTATGGTGGTGGACTTGATATCGCAAGAGAAGCACTCCATTATGCCTTTAGGGCAGATGAATTAACATATCATGAAACGCGACTACAGGTCGAGATACCAAAACTCTTTGGTTTATCATCCATGTCAGAGATGGTTCCTCTTTTGTATCCACATAACACAATTGATCGACATCAACTTGCACAGGTCACAGCATTAACGTTTAGATTAGCAGACGAAGGTGATGCTGTATCGATAGAAATTGTTGAACGCATTGGTTCATTCTTAGGTCTAGAAACGGCGGGTGTAATCAAACAGGTTGGTATGGCAAACGATCACGTACCTGTTGTGATTGGTGGAACAGTTTTTGAAAAAGGAACTCACCACTTTATCGATAGTATGACAAAACATTTAATTAAGGAGATACCGCATGCGTATCTCGTTAGACCACAATACCTTCCGATGGTTGGTGGCTATTTACGAGCACTTGACCATTTAGGAATCGTCCAGGATGACGTGATTGAAAAAAACCTGGAAGAAATGAGGATAAAACGATGAAAAAGGGATTAAAGATTGTAACGATTGGTGGGGGTTCGTCCTACACACCAGAATTAATTGAAGGATTTATCAAACGTTATCAAGAGCTACCCATTGAGGAACTGTGGCTTGTCGATATTGAAGAAGGAAAAGAAAAATTAGAGATTGTTGGGAATTTAGCGATCCGTATGGTTGAAAAAGCTCAAGTTCCCATGAAGATATTTTTGACACTCAACAGAAGAGAAGCTTTAGTCGATGCAGACTTTGTAACAACACAATTTCGTGTAGGGTTACTTGACGCTCGCATTAAAGATGAACGCATACCTGCAAAGTATAACATGCTTGGTCAAGAAACGAATGGTGCAGGAGGTGTGTTTAAAGCGCTTAGAACAGTTCCTGTCATCTATGACATCATTAAAGATATGAAAGAGTTATGTGAAAATGCATGGTTGATCAATTTTACAAATCCAGCAGGTGCTGTTTCAGAAGCAGTCTTCAGATATTGTGATTTTGAAAAGTATATTGGTGTTTGTAATGTGCCAATTAACATGACGATGCATTTCGCAGATCAATTAGGTGTCAAACCCCAAGATTTAGTACCTATTTTTGCAGGTTTAAATCATTTATCATTTGTTACCAATCTTTATCATCGTAAAAAAGATCGTCTACCAGAAATCATTAACAAAATGAAAGAAAGTCAGATGACGATGAATAACATTGATCCATTAGCATGGAATTCAAAATTTGTTGAAGAACTTCATTGTTATCCATCACCTTACCTCAAATATTACTATTTCTATGAAGAAATGTTCAAAAAATTCATGATATCTTATGAAAAACATGAAACACGTGCTGAATTAGTTAAAGACATTGAAACATCGTTATTTAAGAAGTATGAAGATGTTGAACTCAAAGAAAAACCAGAAGAATTAGCTAAACGTGGTGGTGCCTATTATTCTGATGTTGCATGCAGTGTAATCTCATCGATTTATAATGACAAACGCGACTACCAGGTAGTAAACACCATTAATAATGGACATATCACAGATTTACCTGATGGATGTGCGATCGAAATTACATGTCGTATTACAAAAGATGGTCCGATGCCCGTCCATATTGGTAAATTACCTGTACAAATCAGAGGTCTTATTCAAAGTGTCAAAGCGTACGAAGAATTATTAGCAGATGCTATCTACGAGAAGAATTTAGATAAAGCATTATTAGCTCTACAAATTCATCCATTAACAAAATCAACTAATGATGCTAAAAAAGCATTTGATGAACTTGTTATTGCGCATCGTCCTTATTTAACATATTACGAAGGGTAGGCAGTCATGAAGATTAACCACTATAATGAAAACAAAGATATTGTAACTTATTATAAGACGAACAAAGAAGTTGAAATTCCAACCATCTATCACGAAAAAGAAGTTCGTGCTTTTTGGGTTTCTAATGTCTTAAATATCGATTTACCAACTGTTGAAGATATTGAAACTTATCAACAAAAGGTAGTGCGGATGCTTGATACAGCCGTTGATTATCACATCAACACCCTCTTTTTCCAAGTGAGAACAACCAATGATGCATTTTATAAGTCTAAGTTAAACCCATATAGTAGATATTACACAGGAAAAGAAGGAAAAGAACCACTTTTTGATGTTTTTGCATGGGTGATCAAAGAAGCTAAGCAAAGAGGTTTGTCACTTCATGCTTGGTGTAATCCTTATCGGGTCTCTACAAATGGTGAACTTACAAAAGAAGCTTTTTTTGAAACATGTGATGATTTAAACTTTGCTAAAAAACATCCTGAATTAATTGTTCTTGATAAAAAAGGTGCGATCATCTTAAATCCAGCTAAAGAAGAAGTGAAACAATTTATCGTTGATTCCATGGTTGAAATTGTAACCAACTATGATGTTGATGGTATCCATTTTGATGATTATTTCTATCCCTATGCAGGTTTAGATGATATATATAATGATTTAAAAGATTACGAATTTAGAGAAGATGAATCTTGGTCTTTAGGTGATTTTAGAAGATATCACGTCACTGATGCCATCAGACGTGTTTATGTAGCATTGAAAGAAGTGAATCAAAACTTGCAGTTTGGTGTTTCACCATTTGGTATTTGGAAAACGGATCAAAATGATCCATCAGGTGCACATGTCGATCCACGCTGCAGTGAGTCATATTATGGGCAGTACGCAGATAGTGTCACATGGGTCAAACAAGGTATCATTGATTACATTGTGCCTCAAATCTATTGGGATTTCGGACATTCGCTTGCTCCGTTTGCTGATCTTGCCAAGTTTTGGATTGATTTATGCCAAGACAACAATGTCAAACTCTATATAGGTCATGGACCATATCGTTTAGGAACTGAAGGTAGATACTTAGATCCTAATGAAATTTGTTATCAAGTTAAATATACGAACCAATACAAATCAGTGAACGGAAATGTTTTCTTCACATATCATACATTTATCGATCAAGATCGTGTAAAAGAAGGTATGACCAAACTCAAGAAGATGCTTAGAGGGGAGGATTGACATGCATAAAGTATATAGACGTATAAGTATTTTTATCGTTATGATCATCATGGCAGCAGCAGCCATGAGTTTAACACTTTTTGCAAGTGTTCCTCTTGTTAATTTAACACAAGGTGGACAACCGGTTTTTCACTATAATACAACAACACCTGTTACGATTCCAGAATCATATCAGGAAAGTGATACAGAGTTTAGAGCTGTATGGGTAGCAACCGTTTATAATTTAAATATTGCAACTCACACAAGTGAAACACAATATAAAGCAGCTTATCAACAATTGATTGCTGATGTTAAAGCTAAAAACATGAATGCTATCTTATTTCAAGTAAGACCGAATAATGATGCATTTTATGATTCTGATTATGCACCATGGAGCAGATGGTTAGCAGGATCTGAAGGTAATGATCCAGGTTGGGATGTTATGCAATACTTAGTGGATTATGCTCACTCACAAGGTATTCAATTCCATGCATGGATGAATCCTTATCGTGTGCAAAATACAGCACTTAGTAAAGAGGTGATGTTATCAGCTCTTCATGATGAAAACTTTGCTAAACAAAACCCTAATTTAGTGATAGCTGGTAATTATTCTAACTCGGTTTATCCTTATATTCTTAATCCAGGTGAACCTGCAGTTAAAACATACATCAGAAACGTTGTTAAAGAATTAATGAACTTATATGATGTTGATGGCATTCACTTTGATGACTATTTTTATCCTTATTCAGGCTTATCAAGTGATACACAAACATATGACACTTATAAACTTCCGGGACAAGCCATTGCAGATTGGCGTAGAGAAAACGTTAATGATGTCATCCGTGGCGTCATGGAAGATGTCACTGAACACAATACACTTCATGGAAAAGATATTCGTTTTGGTGTCTCACCTTTTGGTATTTGGCAATCTCAAGGAGAAGGATCAAATACATCGACTGGAACATCAGAAAGTTATCACGATCAATATGCGGACAGTAAACGCTGGGTCGAAGAAGGATGGTTACACTATATCTGTCCTCAGGTCTACTGGAGTTTTCAACATTCAACAGCACCTTATGCAGATGTTGTTGATTGGTGGGCAAGTGTTGTTCGTGGAACAGGTGTTGATTTAATTATCGGTCATGGTATTCATCACACCGAATGGGCAACCGATGAAATTCAAACACAACTTCGTTATAATCAAAAGCATCCTGAAATTAAAGGATCAGCGCTATACAGTAAGTCATACTTATCAAGTGCACAAATGAATTTAGTTAAAGATACCTATTGGACAACAACGCCATTAAATTATTGGGCAGAAAGTGCAGTTACTGCACCAACAGTTTCCTTATCAGGAACTTTAGATGGTTCAGTTTATCGCAGTGATGTTACAGCAACCCTGACATCTGATCATACGATTTATTACCGTATTGATAACGCTGAATGGATTTTATATGAAAACCCCATCGTATTTACTGAAGAAGGAACACACACCCTACATGCAAAAGCAGTGACAACTGAACTTACTGAATCACTTGTTGAAGGGTATACCATTGTCATTGATAAGATCAATTCAGATGTCCCTGTTATTACGATCAATGGTGATATGATTGGTACAGCTTATTTAGTTGGGTCAACCGTTACTTTAACATCGGATGGTTCAACGATTTGGGTTGCGATTAACCACGGTAATGTTGGTGAATGGCAACTCTATACCGGACCGATTGTTTTAGATGATACAGGTAACTACTATATACGTACAAAGACCATTAATAACGAAAATGTTGAGTCGATTGAAGTCAATCGTTTAATCAGTGTGACAGCACCATGTTATAGTGCTCCAGAAATCGATATTTTAGGTACAGGAAATCCACCGTATTACCGTGACCTGACGGTGTCAATCAATGGTGAAACTGACATTTTAGTTCGCATCAATGATGGCAGTTGGACAGCATATACCGATACACTCACTTTCTCAACAGATGGCACCTATGTTATTTCATATAAGAATAACGATGCTTGTGGTACGGTTTATCAAGAAACCATTTATCTTGATCAGACCAATCCAACAGAACCAACGATCGATATTGTCGGTGCATATGATGGAAAATTCTATACTGAAGAAGTTTTAGTTACGTTATCAAAAATAGATGAAGATGATGAGATTTATTATCGTCTACACAATGGTAAGACATGGTCGTCATGGGCAATCTATACGGAATCACTTGAATTAACGAAGAGTGTTAATTACACCCTTGAGTTTTATGCGATTGATCTTGCTGGAAATGTATCGGATACGATGAGTGATTTGATACGTTTAAACATACCACCTGATGAACATAGTTTATATGTTGAAAGAGATGGTGAATACGTCACCTATTACAATACAACAACACCTGTTGAGCTTGTTACAAATTATGTGGAAAAAGAAGCCGAAGTTAGAGCAGCTTGGGTTGCTACTGTAGGTAACATTGATATTGGATTACACACATCAGAGGCTACTTACAAAGCGACCATCATCACGATGTTAGATCGTCTTGAAGAACTTCATTTTAATACGATCTTCTTCCAGGTAAGACCTATGAATGATGCGTTTTATCCATCTGATTATGCACCTTTCTCAAGATACTTAACAGGTACTGAAGGTGTTGATCCAGGTTGGGATGTCTTCGAATTTATCATTCATGAAGCACATATCAGAGGTATTGAAGTTCACGCATGGTTAAATCCATATCGTGTATCTAATATATCAGGAGATAAATCTGAGCAACTAGAAGCACTACACGAAGATAATTTCGCAAAACAACATCCAGAATACGTCTTGCAGGATTTATCGGGTAAGTTAATTCTTAATCCGGGTGAAGCTGAAGTACGAAACTATATCAAGAATGTCATTGATGAAATCATGACCAACTATGATGTTGATGGCATCCACTTTGATGACTATTTCTATTCATACAATGGTATGGATAATGCACAAGATGCACAAACCTATGAAGAGACTAAACTAACAAACCAAAGTTTATCAGATTGGCGTAGAGAAAATGTCAATGTTCTCGTTAGAGATATCTTTGAGATGGTAGAAGCGCATAACACAGAAGAAAGTACAACGGTTAAGTTTGGTATTTCACCATTTGGTATTTGGAAATCAGGTGGAACAGATGGTTCAAACACATCAACATCTACCATGCAAAGTTACAGTGCACAGTATGCAGATACAAAAAAATGGGTAGAAGAAGGTTGGCTACACTACATTATGCCTCAACTTTATTGGCCATTTGACCACAGTCTAGCACCCTATGCTGATTTAGTCGATTGGTGGGCAGAACTTTGTGAAGCAAATGACGTTGATTTAATCATTGGTCATGGATTCTATCGTTATGCAGAAACCAATGGTTGGACCTATGAAAGTGAATTCTTAGAACAGCTTCGCTACAACCAACACTATGACATTATCAAAGGTAGTGCACTATTTAGTTATAAGACACTCAATCTAAGTAATGCGCTTGTCACGGGTGCTTTGGATCGACTTGAAACACATTATTGGACAGACTATGTCACATTCCCTTGGGCAAGTGATGTAGCACCTTATGAACCACTTGTTTGCCAACCCAATCAAACCGAAGTTAATGGTGTGTGTGTAGACAATCCACCGACATGTGAGGATAACGAAGAATGGAATGGTAGTGCATGTATCCCTATCATCATTCCTGAAGAACCAGTAGAACCCGAAAACAATACGGTTGTTACTATAGCAATTATTGGTGGATCTATATCAGGTTTAGCAGTTGTAGTTTATCTTGTTAGAAAGTTTGTATTAAAGATATGAAAGAACTCGATGACATCTTATTAAAAGCGATCAAAGAAGGCTCCTTCCCAGGAGCCTCCTACGCTATTGTCAATGAAAGCGGTTTTATCGAATCAAACACGTTGGGATATTTCAGGTTACTACCTGAGAAAGAGCCCAATAGAGCTGATGTCATCTACGATGTAGCATCCTTAACGAAGGTAATTTCTACAACCACGATGATCATGAAACTGATTGAAGAACATGTCATTTCTTTAGAAACACATGTCAGTGATATCTTGCCTTTATTTAAACACCAAGACATACGAATCTACGATTTGATGACACACACATCGGGCTTACCTGCTGACATTCATCGTGCTTATACGTTATCAAATAGAGAAGAAGTTATTAAGAAAGTATATGAAGCTGAATTGATCAATCCCGTCGGTGAAAAGATTGTCTATTCAGATATCGGTTATATCCTTTTAGGTCTTATCATTGAAAAACTAACCGGTAAACATTTAAGTGAATACGCTGATGAAGTCATCTTTAAACCTCTGGATATGAAGAGCACCTCATATCACCCAAATCGTGATTTAGCAGCACCAACTGAGTTTCGTCATGACGATGTTTATGAAGGATTTCTACAAGGATTGGTTCATGATGAAAAGTCGTTTGCGATGCAAGGGGAAGCAGGACATGCAGGTTTATTTTCAAGCGCTCACGATATTGGACTTTTCATGATTGCCATCTTGAATCATCAATTTGTATGTCATGATGATACAGTTGATATGCTTTTCCAAGTTAGAGAAGAAAGAAAAGATCAAGGTTTAGCCAGAGCATTAGGTTGGGATAAGCCGACTGGTAGATCAAGTGCAGGAAGTTTAGTCGACTTTGATCAAACCATTCTTCATACAGGATTTACAGGTTGTAACATGTTTATTGATCGAAAACACCATCTTGGATTTGTTTTACTATCCAATGATGTTCATCCATCGAGAGAAACGAAAGGTATTTTAAAATTACGACACGATTTGGCAAATCTTGTTGTTGCTATGAAAGGAAGTAAGGTATGAAAAAAATCATTTTTGGACTTTTTCTTATCATGAGTTTCATCGTACTTGCTAGTTGTACATCACCGATTACCATCACAGGTGATCAAGATGTCACCTTAAAGGAAGGCGATACATTTGTTCTTGATCTTTCTACAGATGATGAAAAAGGACTTACGTTCGAATCATCTAATGAAGGGATTATTTCAGTTGATGCAAGCGGTAAAATCACAGCTATTGCTGAAGGAAGTGCTACCGTAACGGTGACATCAAAATCACAAACTGATGTTAGTGTCGTGATCAATGTGACCGTAACGAAACGTATTCTTATCACATCAACCATAGATGAAGTCATTCTAACCGAAGGACAACAAGAAACCATTTCATATGAAGCAAATGATGATGTGAGTTTTACGAGCTCATCAACTGATGTTTTTACAGTTGATGCGAGTGGCGTTATTTCTGCAGTTGCTGAAGGTCAAGCATCTTTAAGAATTATCTCGGATACTGACCCATCAGTTTATTTAGACATTGATGTTGTCATCAGAAAAGTTGTCACACTTACCATTGATGATTATGAACAAGAAATGGTTGTGGGTGAACAAGGTCAGATTACGGTAACAAGTAATGATGGCTATGTTTTTGAATCGGGTAACGAAGATGTACTTACTGTTTCTGAAACGGGTGCTGTATCAGCAATCGGTGCTGGAACAACAACGATTAAAGTTACATCAAGTTATGATGAATCAGTTGAAGAAACGATCACAATTACTGTTTATGCTACTGTTGATACGCTAACCATTGATGGTCCTACCACCATGAATTATTATGATAAACAAACATTATCATCATCGTTATCACCAGCAAATGCTTATCCTTACATCACATGGACGAGTTCTAACGAAGAGATTGCTACCAT
>CAZETB010000031.1:0-22933 GCA_964514865.1 uncultured Mariniplasma sp.
ACTTATGAACCAGAACCTATCTTAGGTTATACAGACTTCAGAAAAGCATTGTACTATATTATGGATAGACAAGATCTCCAGGAAAACTGGGTTCCATCTTCAGGTATTGGTACAACTTACTTCTCAAATGCATACTATGTTGATCCAGAATCAGGTATTCCATACAGATCATCTACTCAAGCTCAAAAATTATTTGAAGACTTTGGTGGTGAAACATGGGGTTACAATAAGGGTCTTGCACTCTCTTACTTAAGAAGCGCAGTAGCAGATGCAATTGCTGATGGCTTCTATGAAAAGGGTACTCCACAAGCATATACTGAAATCACATTAGAAGTTCGTTTCATGAACTTGACACAAAGTGACGCAACCAAGGTTCGTTCAGACTTTGTTAAACAAGCATTTGAACTTTTAGTTGATAACTCAAACTATGTTAAGGTTTTAGTTGACATCGTTGATACACCATTCCCAGCAATCTATTATGATTACATGATGACTGGTGATTTCGATATCGCAATCGGTGGTATTAGTGGTTCTGCACTTGATGCATCATCATTCCTTGATGTCTTCTCAAGCGACGACCGTGGTGGCTTCACAATTAACTGGGGCTTCGACTCATCACTTCCTGAAATCAAGGTAACTTGGGATCATGACTTCGATGTTAATACACCACAAATTACGAAGTACTTCTCATACGATGCAATCGCAACAGCATTAAATGGTAAAGCTACAATCGCTAACGGCGATGACGTTCCACCAGTATTAGACGAAGGTGTCTACGCTGATTGGAATGCGCTCATGTTAGAACTTGAAGATTTCGTTGATCCAACGGCTTATCCAACATTCACAGGCGCTAACTTCGAAGTTATCGAAGACGAATCAGCTCTTGGTGGTATTTGGGTAGTATTACCAGACTCTTATGATTTCGACGCCGTTAAGGCAGTCTTCTTAGCAGCTGGTTGGACATATAAATCAGAAGCTGAATATGCAGGCGACTGGTGTGCCGAATTTATTTCACCAACTGGTAAATATGTCATCTATTCAGAAGACTTAGCAACAACATGGGCAGCAGCAGAAATCGCTGATTACTATGGCGTTGTAGTTCCTGAAGATGCTCAAGGCAACGTACTTCCTGCATTACTATTCTATTAATTCGTAGACTAAAGCTACAATTTAATAAGTAACTCTTAGAGAAAAATCATCCTTCCAAATTTTTGGGGGATGATTTATTCTCTATACATCATTAAAATAAAAAGTTTATATTATATAATATAATATAAGACAATTGTGCGATTGTTTGGTATAATGGCTTTAGCACGATATTTCATTTAGATAGGAGATCACATATGTTAAGATATTTTCTTATGCGTTTACTATGGGTGTTTATCATCCTGTTTACAATCTTAACAATAACATTTGTCTTCTTAAAATTACAACCTGAATATCCACCAACAAAGTATGACGATAAAAAGGCATGGCTTGTTCGTCAGTGGAATGATGGTTATATGACAAGAATTGTTATTGATATTGATTATAAACCAACCCCTGATTCACCCAGCTTAACACGCGAAACGCTAAAAATCCTTCAAGAATCGTTTGTGAATCGTTCAGATGTTTATTCGATTTACACCGATCAGGATGTCAATAATCCACAGCGCACGCTTTGGGTTTTTGAGAAGGTACCCATTGCAACTCAGTATGGAGAATGGTTAAATAACGTTCTTACTAAGTTTGACTGGGGCACATCAACCCGAATTGCGATCAACCAGGATGTTACGGTTGTACTAGGTCGTACATTCAAATATACCATTGGTGTTAACCTATGGGTTTTAGTTTTACAAATCCCCTTTGGATTACTCATTGGAGCAATTGCAGCTATTAAAAAGGATAAACTTTTTGATAACTTCACATCCATATTAATCATGGTCTTTATTTCTCTTCCTTCATTCGTTGTTATTATGTTACTCATGAAGTGGTTTGGTTCTGACCTTGGATGGCTACCTTATCAATGGCCATCGGAACAAGCTTCATCCACTCAGAAATTCTTAGGTTACTTTATTCCTGTAAGCTCACTTGCATTGGGCGGTATTGCAGGTTTATCACGTCGCGTAAGAGCAGAACTTGCTGAAGGCTTGACGCAAGACTTTGTCTTACTTGCTAGAACTAAAGGATTATCAAAGAGACAATCTATTTTTAGACATGCTCTTAGATTATCATTAACACCTATTTTACCGGGTATAATCTTCAGTTTCGTTGGATTACTCGGTGGTGCAGGTATCACTGAACAAGTATATGGTATTCCAGGCGCTGGAAGACTATTCATTGATGCAAGTTTAAGAGGTGCACCAGACTATAATATCATCATGTATGATACAGCCTTCTTCGGTTTTATTGGACTATTTACAGGTATCTTAATCGATATGTCATATGGTCTTGTTGACCCAAGAATTAAGATGGGGGCAAAAAATGGATAATAAACATATAGATAAAAGCCAATTTGAATTTGTTGAAGTCGATGAAAAGATTTTTGACACGAAGTTTGAAGGCAAACCACAATCTTTCTTAAAAGACGCTATGTCAAGATTTACAAAGAATAAGGTTAATGTGGTTGCGACAACCATCGTATTGATGGTCATCATGCTTTCAATTTTAGTGCCGATCTTAACACCAAAAGACTTTACATCAGCAAATAGCGCCAATACAAAGTTTTTACCTCCTCGTATTCCATTCTTGGAAAAGTTAGGTATTTTTGATGGAAGTATCGAAGTTTTAAATTACGAAGCTGACCTCACCAAGTATGATCTGATTGATCCAACGCTAGGGGATGTTGACGGAAATCGTTTATACTATCCTAAGTATGATCTTTATAACACGTTCTCTCAAGAGTTTGTTAAACAAGGTACACTTACTAACGATATCATTTATGGTGGTAATAAAATACCAGCCTATGTTGGTGGAACCAATGATATTATTTTAAGACGCTTTACAGATCATTTGGTCGGTTATATTAATGATCAGGGCTTTTTAAATGCAACGATTACTATTGATGTTGAATCAATTAGCGAAAACAGTCATGTCGATGTTATGATTAGACCTAATAATCTAGAAGACCGTTTACCAGAAGGTGTCTTGGCTTCAGATCCAGCTAGCCTTGAACAATATGTATTAGTTGGTACGATTAATGAAGCAGGCGTTCATGAATTCACAAACACTGTCGGTGTTGTGGGTTCACTCATCCTAGTCTATCATGCTGATGAAGTAAACACACGTGTTGCTTTTAATTCAGTCGATGTTGACTTTACAGCAGCTACAGATCTTTCATTTAGTGGTTATGAGCTCTCACAATGGGAATCCTTATCATTAGATGGTTATGGTGGATCATGGGTACGTGCTAATGCAGTTTACACCGTTGCATCATTTACTTACTACAAGTACAATGATATTTTTGCTAACCGCGAAGGTACATTGTCTAATGAAGAATATGATGCTTTATTAGCATCAGATCCAGAAATGGCAGCATCCATTATCTATAACGATCCAAACGATCCTTCTCAAGGATGGCGTTTTGGAGATGGTGAATATCAACTCATTAACGTCATTTCAACATCAACACCTCAACAAGGCCCAGATGGTGAATTTTACTTCAACTACCGTGTGACATACAACGGATTAATTGCAGCAGGTTACGAAGAACTTCCATACTTTATCTTTGGTACAGATGGAAAAGGACGTGACTTATTTGCAGAAATTTGGTTATCCCTTAGAACATCATTATTACTCGGTTTAATCGTTTCAGCAATCAACATTTTCATCGGTGTTATCTGGGGTTCTATCTCAGGTTACTTTGGTGGTGCAGTTGACTTCGGTATGGAACGTTTCGTAGAAGTCTTAAGTTCATTCCCTGGATTAACCGTCCTGACGATTTTGTATCTGAAGTTTGGTGCCGGATTTGTTCTGCTGCTCATCTACTTAACCTATTCAGGCTGGGTCGGTGTAGCGAGATTAACCCGTGTCCAGTTCTACCGCTATCGTGGTAGAGAATACGTTCTAGCATCCAGAACACTAGGTGCAGGGCATATGAGACTTATTTTCAAACATATCTTACCTAATGGTATTGGATATATTATTACATCAGTTGTATTATCAGTTCCTGCAATGATTATCACTGAAGCTGCTCTTTCATTCTTAGGATTTGGTCTTGGTGAAGGTGCTGTTCTAGATTTCGGTCTATTTAAACTCAGTGGTCTTTCATTAGGTATCATTCTCTATGGCGGTGAACAAAACATGACTGCTCCAGGTCGTTTCTATCTCGTTATGATCCCAGCAATCATCATCATTATCATCATGATCGCATTCAACCTCTTTGGTAATGCTCTCCGTGATGCGATGAATCCTTCGTTAAGGGGGCAAGAATAATGACTAAAGAACCTATTATTCACGTAAAAGACCTCACCGTTTCATTTAGAACCAATCAAGGTTTAGTTCGCGCAGTTCGTGGTGTTACCTTTGATTTATACAAAGGTGAAACATTAGCTATCGTGGGTGAATCTGGTAGTGGTAAATCCGTATCATCTCGTTCCATCATGGGTATTCTTGCGGGTAACGCGATTGTTGATGGCGGAGAAATCATTTATGAAAATCAGGATTTGTTAAAGATTGATGAAGAAGATTTCCACAAGATTCGTGGTAATAAACTCGGTATGATCTTCCAAGATCCTACATCATCACTTAATCCAATCATGCGTGTTGGTAAGCAAATTACTGAAGCTATGATTCTTAATGGTAAACGTAAAAAGAACAAGTTTAAAGATTTATATCACGATAAAGAAGTCGATGTTATCAATGCGAAAATCGTTCTTAAAGAAATTGAGGCTAACGAATCATTAGACAGCAAAGAAAAATCTGTAGCGATTAAGGCTCAAAAGAAAGTCATCAAAGAAGCAAAAGTTGCTCTCAAAGCTCGCATGAAAGAAGCTAAGAAAGAAATTGATGCAGAATATGATGTTTATAAGAAAGATTATATCATCAAGAAAAAGGCACTGAATGAAACATATCTTAAAGGCGAAAAGAAAGGTAACCTTTTAGAGTACCGCACAAAGCGTGCAGAACTTCATGATACATATATGCGTAAGATTAAAGTTACGCAAGCAGAAGCACGTGAAGAAGCCTATAAGATTATGACTGAAGTTGGTATTCCTGAACCTGAAAAACGTTTCAAGATGTATCCATTCCAATTTTCTGGTGGTATGAAACAAAGAATCGTTATCGCGATCGCATTGATGGCTCAACCTGAAGTATTAATTTGTGATGAACCAACAACTGCTCTTGACGTAACCATTCAGGCTCAAATTCTTGACCTGATTAAAAAGATTAAAGAAGACAGAAAGCTTAGCGTTATCTTCATTACCCACAACCTTGGTGTTGTTGCAAATGTCGCTGACCGCGTTGCCGTTATGTATGCAGGTAA
The DNA here is from genome assembly GCA_964514865.1 of uncultured Mariniplasma sp. GTDB lineage: Bacteria > Bacillota_I > Bacilli_A > Acholeplasmatales > Acholeplasmataceae > Peloplasma. The sequence goes on from CAZETB010000031.1 coordinate 5,465, forward strand.
AATCGTTGAATATGGTACACTTGATGAAGTGTTCTATGATCCAAGACATCCTTATACATGGGCACTTATGAGCTCAATGCCTGACATTAACAGTAAAGAAAAACTTCAAACCATTTCAGGTACGCCACCTAATATGCTTTACCCACCAAAGGGTGATGCGTTTGCACAGCGTAACCCACATGCGATGAAGATTGATTTTGAACAACAGCCACCACTATTTAAGGTGACAGATAGCCACTTTGCAGCAACTTGGTTATTACACCCAGATGCTCCAAAAGTTACACGTCCTCAAGTTATTGATGATCGTATCAAGGCTATGAAAGATGAAATTAAACGTTTGAGAGGTGAAAAAGAATGAACCAAGAAGTCGTACTAAAGGTAACCAATCTCAAACAGCACTTTAAAACTGGTGTTGGTAAGTACAAAATCTACAACAAAGCCGTCGATGGTGTTTCATTTGAAATCAGACGCGGTGAAGTATTTAGTTTAGTTGGTGAATCTGGTTGTGGTAAAACGACGACAGGTAGAACCATTATTAAAATCTATAAGCCAACCGATGGACAAGTCGAACTGTTAGGTAGACGTATTGTTGCAGGTACCATGGGCTACAAGCAAGAACTTAAGGATTTACGTACGCAAACTCCTGAAAAGATTGCTGAAATTAAGGCTAATGAAGGCTTATCTGATGAACAAAAGAAAGAGAAGATTGCTGAGATTAAAACAGCTAAAAACGAACGTGTTCGTGAATTAAAGCGTGAAATCGCTCAATCTAAGATTGATCAAAAAGAAAAGTATCGTCCAGCAAAAGAAGAAGTTAAGCAAGTTAAAAAGGAAGCTCTTGCTCAAATTGAAGTTTTAAAGAAAGAAGTTGCTAAAGTCAACCAAGAATTCTTAAGTTTTAAAGCAACCGCATTCCAAAAAACTGATAGTCTTCCTCAGGGAACGCCACAAGCTGAAAGAGATGCTATTCATGATGAGGAAATTAAGGTTTATCGCGCTAAGCGTCGTGAAAAGAACCAAAAGGTTCAAGCGCTTCAAGATGAAATCTTAACATTATCTTTATCACCTAAATTTTATAATCGTCCACTTTTAAATAAGATGCAGATGATCTTCCAAGATCCAATTGATTCACTTGACCCAAGAATGAGCGTTAAAGACATTATTGCGGAAAGTTTATATATCAATGGTATTAAGAAAGACCAAGTCGTCTTAGATAAGGTTTACGAAGTTCTAAAGCTTGTAGGTCTTCAACCTGATCATGCCGATCACTATCCACATGAATTCTCAGGTGGTCAAAGACAGCGTATTGGTATTGCACGCGCGATTATTTCTGAACCACAGTTGATCATTGCCGATGAACCAATTTCTGCTCTTGACGTATCTATTCAAGCACAGGTTATCAACCTGCTTAATGAATTACGTATTAAGTTAGGATTAACTATTCTATTTATCGCGCATGACTTATCAGTTGTTAAGTTCTTAAGTGACCGCATTGCGATCATGTATTATGGTAAGATTGTTGAAATGGGATCAAAAGAAGCAGTATTTAATAACCCATTACATCCATATACATTATCATTGATTTCATCGATTCCAATGCCAGATCCTGACTACGAAAGACAACGCGGTAAGAATGTTAGATACAATCCAGGTGTTCATGATTACAGTGTTCAAAAGCCAACAATGCGTGAAATCGAACCCGATCATTTCGTTTTAGCTAATGATGCCGAATTCGATCAATACTTAAAAAAGATCAAAGCAAAACAAGCTAAAAAGCAAGCATAGTTCAGCGTATGAACAGTAAGAAGTATAGAACTCAATTTACGATTAAATTTTCCATAGCACTACTTATACTTATAACTTTGTCATTTATTGTCCTGTTATCTGTTTATCGACTCGAGTTTAATTTATCGAATATCAGCAATAGCATCTTTATCGTTAGTGCCCCGGTCTTCTTTATCAGTTTGATTATTCAAACGGGTGCAACCAGAGCAACACTTGCGATATCCTATACAGCAAAAACCTGGTTTGCTCCAAAGAGTACAAAAGATCAGTTCGATAATTTTCAAGAGTATTATGATGAAAAGTCTCAAGGACATCAAAAAGATGTCAAGTTCCTTGTATTTGCAGCGCTTGTTATGATTGTTGCAGCCTTTGTATTAGCACAAATCGTGATTGATGCAAGACCTAATATGTAATAAATTAAAGCCACATCATCTCTAGAGATCATGTGGTTTTTTTTATACATAAAAAAAGGAATCCAAACGGATTCCTTTAGTGTATATTTATTTTTTCTTAGGTTTTTTTTCGATCTTTTTACGATGTGCACCGATGAAACTAAAGATTAAATCAACCGCAATTTGATAGTATCGTGAAGGGTAGTAAGTATCACTGTATAAGAAGTAAGCCTTTGTATCTTTTTTCATTAAACCCACATTAACCTGTGTATAATGATGTCGTTGATTCGCATAAGTGACTATTTCACCAACATCTTTAATCGCTTTTTCATTTGCTTGATCATAATGCTTAAACGCCACAATTACATATTGAGTAGGTAATTCTTTTTTTGTGAATGATACTTCAAGTTTCGCGATTTCATCATGAATGGCTTTATCATAAAAGTCAAGTTGATCATCATGGATTAATATAACAATCGTTAAACGCCAAAGTTTTTTAAGTTTGATCGTTTCATCAGGTGTATGTGTGTAGTAGATACTAAACTTAGGTGTTTCTATGAAACGAAGATAACCTTTGTTTGATATCAATTTTACATCGTTAATAGGATCTTGGGTATATGTCACAGGTTTTGCTTGAAATAGAATTAATCGAGCAATTCGAACCATATTGTTATACCCATATAATGTAGATCTGAATAAAAGACTTGTTCCTATAAGACCGACGAGAAGAATGATGTTGACAAGTGTCATGGTGTTATAGTCTTTTATCTTCGCAAATACCAGGGCGATAGCAACAATAAAAAGTGCTGTCAGCAAGATAAAGATTGCAAGGATGAAATTGCGCTTTTTGATGATTTGTTTGGAGTTCAAATTCATCACCCCTTTTTAATTATTAATTACCATTTAGAATGCCAGCTAATACAGTGTTATTTAAAAGATCTTCTTGTGGAATGACATGATCTGGTGTAATACCATCTTCATTAATCACATAGGTACCGTCACTTAAGCGAAGCATATTGATGTTATTGCTGCTCATTGTAAAGAATGTACCATCTGGTAATAAGATAGGTGTTATTGAACAAGCACCACCACCGGATACTTCACCAATAATGATACCCATGTTGTTTTGCTTAAACATAGTTGCCATTTCGTTTGCTGCAGAGAATGTTGCAAAACTTGTGAGTAAGAACCAGTCAAATTCAGTATAAGATTCATAACTTGTTGTGATATATGTTGTAGAGTATGAATAGGTGTCACGATTAAATCCGCTGGTAGCAAATGGTTGATCTGTAATCAAACCTAACACACGGTATAACGCACCAACGTTACCACCGGTATTGAAGGTTAAATCGATACCTAACTTGGTGACGTTTGGATAAGCTTCTTTAACTTCTAAAATCATCGTTTCTAAATAAACAGCAGAGTCACTTTCAATTAAACCAACGATATCATTTGTGATTTTCCATTCAGCATCATAAGTAGCTGGAATAGTCGTTGTTAAGCCAATATAAGCTGTTGAATATGTATTGCTATAAGCAACAGTTGCGATATAAGGAACTTCGTTAATGGTCTTGGTATAATAACCACCAGCGTGATAATCAGTTTGTGTCGTAGCTTCATTGACAAGTGTCCAACCCGCATTAACGAGTTCAGTTTTGTAACTGTCAACAAATGTATTATCTAATCCCCACATGAGTGTTTCAGAGATATCATTCTTGTCATCTGATTGGTTGTATACAAAGTAACGATTTCCACCATTAACAACAGGTAGGATATTTTCTTCATCGAATATTGCCTTGTAGGCATCATCACTCCAGACAGTTGTTTCTTCGATGTCTGATGTTGTGAATGAATCAAACGTAATGACTGCAGATGTGTCATCAATTGACCAGTACTTAGGACGTAAAGGTGAATTGGCTGCCCAACCACTAAATGTTGATGGTACATTCCATTTAGCTGCAATCACATCATCAACACCAGCTAAACCATCCATATACCAAGCATTGAATCTTTCACCATAATTAGCTAAAGAATTTGTTGGTGGATTGTATCTTGTTGAAGCATAGACACCTGAGAAACCATAGGATGTATGTGGTTCATCAATGGTCTTTAACAATAAGTCTGCAATAGCTTGTGAGACTGTTTCGTAATCTGGTGAAAGTAGTTTTGTACGATATGGTGAAAGTAAAGAATAAGCAGATGTAATATTCTTATAGTCTTTTAGACCATAGAAATAGTCAAGGTTAAAAGCTAATTGATTATAAGAATGTAATAAGACGTCAGCAGGTGGTGTTGTATTGTTCAATGATGAGCGACGAATCTTTGAATATTCAGGGTCGCTTGTAGAAACTTGGCCATAAACACCATAAAGTTTGTCACCATTAAAGTAAACATTGTAATAACTAGAACCAGCGAATAATTGATTGACTAAATAATAAGGAGCTAATACAGCGTCATCATGATAAACTAAGTCAAGTGCGTACTTGTTTAAGTTATAAACAACATTAGAACCTTCAATGTCTTCATTGAGTTCATAATCATAAAGGTATTCGATGTTTCTACCATAATTGGTTTCTGTTGAATAAATATATGCCCAGTAAAAACCAGGATCATTCGTTGTAATAAGGTTTTTCTCAACATCAAAGATACATTCTAAATCATAGGTAATATCTTCATCTTCATCATAATACTGATAGAAGATCTTTAATGAGTCAGCAGTTTCAGTGAATGTGAAATCAACTTCTGGATCAATAAAGCCTGTTAACAAATCAAAATATTCTGAAATTTTTACGTATGGAACATTTCCTCCATCTGGGAAGAAGAGGTCTAGGGTTCCATTTTCAACATCATATTCTGTTGTTAAATTTTCGAAGTTGACTGTACGTGATGTTGCAAGTGTCACGTCAGGTTCTGACCAAACGGCAGTGAGTATGATATTTGATGTGATAGGTGTCGAGAAATCGAATGGTTCACTATCATTTTGATAATACCAATATCTAAATTCTGCGTTTGCTTTAGTTGGATCTTGTGGTTCAGCTGCTGTTTGATTTTCAGTAACTGTTAATGGATCAATTCCAGTTCCACCAAGCGGCTGGAATGTAACGGTATACTCGTTTAGTACAACAGGTGTTGGTTCATCTTCCTTGCAGGCATAGATGCTAAACGATAATGCTATGAGTAACAAAAAAGCTAAAATTCTTTTCATCTTATGTTCTCCCTCTTTGTGATTTATTATGTCAATTATAGCACACACTTATCCTTATTAGGATAAAAATGTATCAAATAGAGGTATTCTCATAACAAATTAAGTCGTTTCCGATGATTTTCATGAATTTTGTATCATCAATTTGGGTTTATATAAAACAAAAGAGCCTTTTTATTAGGCTCATTGGTTAACCATTGATGAACGATTCATCGTGGATGGCAGTCCGTGAATCGTTCAAAGCGAGGTTGCGCTGTATTTTTTGGGAGAAAAATACGTGTATTAAGTATTGATAGAAAAAGGTCTTGCTTAATACACTTTTATTTTATCACACCAAAAATGTAAATCAATGAAAATTTACATATCTTTACATTGAAAACGTTTCCCTGTTGTATAACATTATAAATTAGCATATAAATAGCATTTAAAGTCTTAATGTTATATAATAATGATGGTAAATTCAAGGAGGTCATTATGGCAAAATTAGAAATTAAAAACCTTCATGTTGGTATTGAAGGCAAAGAAATATTAAAAGGGGTTGATCTTGTTGTCAACTCTGGTGAAGTACACGCAATTATGGGTCCAAATGGTACGGGTAAGTCAACACTTGCCTCTGCATTGATGGGTCATCCAAAATATGAAGTCACCGAAGGTGAAGCTTATCTTGACGGTGAGAATCTTTTAGATATGGAAGTCGATGAACGTGCACGTGCTGGTTTATTCTTAGCGATGCAATATCCAGCTGAAGTTCCAGGTGTTACTAACTCTGACTTTATGCGTCAAGCTCTCAAAGCAACTTCAGGTAAAGATGTCGGATTATTCGAGTTCGCATTAAAGTATGAAAAGACCGTTGAAGAATTAAAGATGCGTCCAGATTTAGCACATCGTTATCTCAATGAAGGATTCTCTGGTGGCGAAAGAAAGCGCAACGAGATTTTACAACTCAAAGTACTAAAACCTAAATTTGCTGTTCTAGATGAAATTGACTCTGGTTTAGACGTCGATGCACTTAAGATTGTAGGTTCCAATGTGTCTGAACTCGTTAACGATGAATTCGGTTGTATCTTAATTACACACTATCAACGTATTTTAGACTATATTAAACCTACCAATGTTCACATCATGATTGATGGTAAGATTGTCTTAAGTGGCGGTCAAGAACTTATTGAAAAGATTGATCAAAACGGATACGAATGGGTTAAAGAAGAATTGGGTATTGAGTTTGTTGAAGGCGAAGAATAATGAAAGATATTGTTATTAAAAATCATCAAGTTCAAACCAAGCTACCTAAAGATTTTCTCTTTGAAAGTCAAAAACTGATTATACCTAAAAATATCCATTACGAAAATCCTATTAAAATTACAATCGAAGATGATAACAACGAATCACTTGAAATCGTTGTATCAGAAAACACATCGATTAAAATCATCTTAGAACTAGCTAGTCAAGAAACTACACCTCATCAGTATAACCTCATGTTAACAGCTCAACAAAACGCTCAAGTTAAATATTTATTAGTCAGTGAACTTTCAAGTAAAAAAGCACTTGTCGAACATTATTTCACAGCTGCAAGAGATGCAAAACTTGACCTCATTGGTGGTTTTGTCTCAGACATTATCGATGCGAAAATGCATGTTGAACTCAAAGGCGAAGGCGCTGAAGTTAAGATGAGAGCAGTTGCAGTTTCATCTGATGAAAACAAACAGAACATCGATGTACTTATTATCCATAAAGCACCTAACACCATCGGTGATATGACCAATATCGGTATTGCCAATAAAAAAGGCAAAATTGTATTGAATGGTGTTGAGAAAATTGAAAAGGGCATGAAAAATGCCAATGCATTCCAAACATTAAAAGGTGTCATCACATCAGACCAAGCTATCGTTGAAGTCAATCCAATTTTATTAATTGATGAATTTGATGTCAAAGCTGGTCATGGAGCAACCATCGGTAAGATTGAAGAAAATCAGCTTTATTATTTAATGAGCCGTGGCTTAACACAGACACAAGCAGAAAAACTGATCATCAATGGTTTCTTAAAACCTGTTATTGATGAGATTGATGATGAACCCTTAAAGGAAAGATTCATTCATTTGGTGAACTCAAGAATATGATCGATATCCATGACATTAGAAAGGACTTCCCAGTCTTTTCGAAACAACCACAACTTGTATATCTCGATTCAGCAGCATCAGCACTCAAAGTAAGACGTGCGATTGATGGTGTTGATGCTTACTATACATCACTAGGTGTCAACGTGCATCGTGGTGCTTATAGTCTTGCATATGAAGCGACGACTTTGTTTGAAGATGCACGTCAAACCGTTGCAGATTTCATTCATGCAACATCTGATGAGATCGTGTTTACAAGAGGTGCTACCAGTGCACTTAACATGGTTGCTCATGCCTATCGTGACATTTTAAAACCTGGTGATGAGATTATCACCAGTGAATTAGAGCATCATTCTTCCATATTACCTTGGATGATGATTGCCAAAAAGACAAAAGCTAAACTTGTTTATATTCCTCTAACAACAGAAGGTCGTATTACTGTTGAAGGATTTAAAAAAGTTTTGTCTGATAAAACTAAAGTTGTAGCAATTAACCACGCATCTAATGTGATGGGATATGTCTCTCCCATTGAAGAGATTACCAAACTCGCTCATGAGAAAAAAGCCATTGTTGTTTTAGATGCTGCGCAGTCAGCACCACACATGGCACTTGATGTTCAAAAACTTGACGTTGATTTTCTTGCATTTTCAGGACATAAAATGTTTGGACCATCAGGTGTTGGTGTCTTATATGGGAAAAAGCATTTACTCGATCAACTTGAACCATTTGAGTATGGTGGAGAAATGGTTGACCAAGTAGAACGTGATGATGCCACTTGGAAAGAAGCTCCAATGAGACTTGAAGCAGGTACACCCGTGATTGGTGGAGCCATCGGATTAGCACAAGCTATCCACTATATTCGATCTATCGGTTTTGATAACATCCATGAACACACTAAGAAACTTCATGATTACACGTTATCAAAATTAAAAAAGATCGAAGGTATTACCATCTATAATGAAACGGCAGAAAATCCTGTGATTGCGTTTAACATTGAAGGCATCCATCCTCATGATGTTGCTACGATGCTAGATCAATATCATGTCAGTGTTAGAGCAGGGCATCATTGTGCACAACTTGTCAGTCGATTTTTGGGTGTTGTATCAACACTTCGCGCATCCTTACATGTGTACAACACACAAGAAGATTGCGACACATTTATTGAAGCAGTTCAGGCTGCAAAAGATTTTTTCACATCGTTTTAGGAGATTATCATGAATATTGAACAGCTCTATCGTCAAGTGATTATGGATCACTATAAATATCCGAAAAACAAAGGGTTTGTTGCTGACAACAGCTATATGACCGTACATCTAAACAATCCATCATGTGGTGATGAAATGACCGTACAACTCAAAATCGTTGACGGCATCATCAAGGATATTAAGCAACAAGGAACGGGTTGTTCTATCTGTTGTTCTAGTGCTTCAGTCATGAGTGTGACACTTATGAATAAGACACTTGAAGAAGCTCTCAGTATACTTCATGAATTTTATGAATTAATTAAAGGTTATCCTTATGATAAGGACATCTTAGTTGGTGATGCTGTTGTTTATCAAGGTGTTTCACAATTTCCTGCACGTGTTAAATGTGCTACATTAGCCTGGAAGGCAGCAGAACAAGCCATCTTTAAAACAAAGGAGGATACATCCAATGGATGATAATAAAAAGAAAATAGATCGTATCGTCGGTGAGTATCAATTCGGTTGGCATACGGATTCAAAAGCGGTTTACTCAACAGGTAAAGGGCTTAATGAAGATGTTATACGTAGTATAAGTGCACACAAGAATGAACCGGAATGGATGTTACAATTCCGTTTAAATAGCTATAAAAAATTTGTAGAGTTGAAAAATCCTACATGGGGTCCAGATCTATCATTCATTAATTTTGATGAATTCACATATTTCATCAAAGCGAGTGAAAGAGCTGAAACAAGCTGGGATGAAGTTCCATCAGAAATTAAGGACACATTTGAAAAACTTGGTATTCCCGAAGCTGAACGTAATTATTTAGCAGGTGTTTCAACACAGTTTGAAAGTGAAGTTGTGTACCATAATACACAGAAAGAATTAGAAGATTTAGGTGTTATCTATGTTGATACAGATACAGCACTTCGTGAACATCCAGAACTCGTTAAGAAATATTTTGGTAAAGTAATTCCTTACAGCGATAATAAATATGCCGCATTAAACAGTGCAGTATGGAGTGGTGGATCATTCATCTACGTTCCAAAAGGTGTAAGAGTAACCAAACCTTTACAATCATATTTTAGAATTAATTCAGATCAAATGGGTCAATTTGAAAGAACACTTATTATTGTTGATGAAGGCGCTTATGTCAATTATGTTGAAGGATGTACGGCTCCTGTTTATTCTAAGGAATCACTGCATGCGGCTATCGTAGAAATCATTGTTGAAAAAGATGCAACCTGTCGTTATACAACCATTCAAAACTGGTCAACAAATGTCATCAATTTAGTAACAAAGCGTGCATTTGTTTATGAAAACGGTCATATGGAATGGATTGATGGCAACATCGGATCAAGCGTTAACATGAAGTACCCATCTTGTATTTTATTAGGTGAACGTGCTAAAGGTACAACCATTTCGATTGCATTTGCAGGTAAAGACCAAATTCAAGATGCAGGCGCTAAAATGATTCATGTTGCACCTAACACAACATCAACCATTATTTCAAAATCAATTTCTCGTGGCGGTGGTTCAGTTAACTATCGTGGTAAAGTTGATTTTGGTAAAAATGCGAAAGGTGCGAAAGCTCACGTTGAATGTGACACCATTATCTTAGATGATTATTCATTCTCAGATACCATTCCAACAAACGTTGTTAAAAATGCTGATGTGTTCCTTGAACATGAAGCTACAGTCTCTAAGATTTCAGAAGAACAACTCTTCTACTTGATGAGTAGAGGTTTATCTGAAGAAGAAGCGACTGAAATGATTGTCATGGGATTCATCGAACCATTCGCTAAAGAATTACCAATGGAATATGCGATTGAGCTTAATCAATTGATTAAACTTGAAATGGAAGGTTCAATCGGTTAATCACAAAAAATAAGAAAGATATTTGCAAATAACCGCAAATATCTTTTTAATTTGCCTTAAATAGAGTAGAATAACACTAAGGTGATGAAATGAAAAAAGCATTAGCACTCATATTAATCATCCTTTCACTGACACTATCTGCGTGTGGATGGATACCATCGTATGATGAGACTTTGCAATCCTTTGAAGAACATCTTGTTTTAGAGAATGATCTTTATCTTGAACGGATTGAACTGCTGAACCAACTGACTGAAGATGGACTAAGCGGTGTTGTAAAAATAAGAAAGTCATCATCAAGCCAACTTACAAATTCATATGGATCTGGTCTCATCTTTGATGAAGATCCCTTTTATTATTATGTCTTAACGAATAACCATATTGTTTATGACATGGATCCACAAGGTTCGATCTATCAAGTGTACGATTACAAAGATCACATGTATAATGCCACGCTTTTAGCAAATAGTAATCTTTATGATTTAGCAGTCTTAAGGATTCGTAAACTAGAAGGTATCACGCTTCATGTTTTTTCATTTGCTAAAGAGAATCCAGATGTTGATACACATCTTGTTACCATGGGCTATCCAGAAAGCCAACTCAATACCATTCATATGGGTATCGTTGAACAATATGGTACAGTCAATATCGATGCTGATGAAGACATCATCAATGTGACATTCCATGTCATTTATGCTGCAATTCCAGTTAAATCAGGCTCAAGTGGTAGTGCAACCATTAATGACCGATTTGAACTTGTTGGCATTGTCTTTGCAGGTAATTTTCCACAAACAGGTTCTATTGCAGATTATGCCTTTATTATTCCCATTGAACAAGTTAAGACGTTTCTTACAATCTATGATTTTGACTATACCGAGGTGACATCATGAAAAAAATCTTTTCTTTGATGATCATCATGATATCCATGATCTTCTTAACGAGTTGTATCAATCCAGACGATGAAACAGCAAGTCTAATTGCACAATATGAAGATTATATCAGCACAGATATCGCAGATCAAATCAAGTTTAATACCTTTATCAATGATGTTTCAAATGATGTTATGCCAGGTATTGTTTTAGTTCGCATGACCGTAAGAAATCGTTTCAATGTTATTGTCAGAGTTTCTGAGGGTACAGGATTCATCTATGATGCCCATGAAAACCAGCTTCGTGTTGTAACATCACTTGATGTGATTTTAGTTGGCGATGATAACCTTATCCCATCCTATGAGATTGTTGACTTTGCAGACCGGAATTATACTGCAACTCTTAGCGATCGATCTTTAACATACAACATGGCTAAGCTTCAGTTCAATGCCAACCTCAATATCACCAAACTTCATGAGTTAAAACTTGCAGGTGAAGATCCCTTAGATCAAGAGCCTCTGATGATGTTATCCAGTTATCAATCGATTCGAAATGCGATGACCATGGGCATGCTCATTGAAAAACAAAGTAATAATTTGATTTATATGACATCGATTTTAGCTGATCAAAACACACTTGGTGGAACAATTATCAATATGCGTAAAGAAGTAACAGCTATGGTTGTTCGTTATCTGGATGAAGAAGAAACCATTCAGGTCTATGGTTTAAAAGCACTAAAAGACTATTTAAAAGCATAAAGTTAGGAGAATCCTCATGTATCGATACCTCATCATAGAATGTAAACATGATCAACGATTAGATGATGAAGTGATATCACTTTTAGGTGAAATCATCACGTATTCTAAAGTTGATAAAGATGGCTATCAAGCAATTTTATATTTTCAACACGAGATTGATCCATTCTTTGAGGATGTTGTTTTAAATATGATGAGTGATACCCTATCAGATTTAAGAGTCTATGTATCTCACAGCATCACTCATGAAAAAGATATTGATCAACATGTCACATTCATGAAACATCTTATTAACCAGATACCATTTTCTAAATATTACTATCTAGATAACCAAACTATTGTTAGACATTTCATCTATCAGTTATCAGACGAGATGAAGCGTTTTTTCCTTGGCAAGTTTTATCAAGATGCTTTGATGAAAGAAACACTTAAAGCTTATCTTGATGCCAACCTTAACATGGTCAATGCAGCTCGAAAACTTTACATTCACAGAAACACGCTCATTCAACGACTGGATAAGTTTTATCACGGTACAGGTTTCGATATTCGCATCTTCTCCGATGCGCTGATCATCTATCATTTAATTGACTGAAAAATGTGTGCAACGTGCACATTTTTTTTATGATTAAAACTTGCTATAATGTCATTATAATAACCAAAAAAGGGAGAAACATATGGCTACTTTAAAATTAAAAGACATTAATAAAGTCTATCCAAATGGTGTTCAAGCGGTTTTCGATTTTAACCTTGACATCAGAGACAAAGAATTTATCGTGTTCGTCGGTCCATCAGGATGTGGGAAATCGACAACATTACGTATGATTGCTGGCCTTGAAGAAATTACATCAGGTGAACTTTATATTGATGACGAACTTGTCAATGACAAAGCTCCAAAAGATAGAAACATCGCGATGGTATTCCAATCCTATGCGCTTTATCCACACATGACTGTTTATGATAACATGGCATTCGGTTTAAAATTAAGAAAAATGCCAAAAGATGTCATCAATGACAAAGTCAATGAAGCTGCTGAAATCCTTGGTTTAACACCTTACTTAAAGCGTAAGCCAAAAGCTTTATCAGGTGGACAAAGACAACGTGTTGCTTTAGGACGTGCGATCGTAAGAAATGCTAAAGTATTCTTAATGGACGAACCTCTTTCAAACCTTGATGCGAAACTTCGTGTTCAAATGAGAGGCGAATTGATTAAATTGCATAACAACATTGAAACAACAACTATTTATGTAACCCATGACCAAATTGAAGCGATGACGATGGCTAGCCGTATCGTTGTTATGAAAGATGGTTATATTATGCAAGTTGGTGCACCAAAAGAAATTTATGACAATCCAAACAACATGTTCGTTGCTGGATTCATCGGTACACCTCCTATGAACTTTATCCGTGGTACAGTCGGTAAAGACCAATGGTTTATTGCTGGCGATCACAAGATCAAAGTTCCTAATGACAAGTTTGAAATTATTCGTACCAATGGTATGACTGGTAAAGAACTCGTTTTAGGTATTCGTCCAGAAGACATTCATGATGAACAAGTCGTTCTAGACACATACCCAGAATCAGTTTTAGATATTGTTGTTGACGTTGCTGAACTTCTCGGTTCTGAAACAAACCTTTATACAACCATTAACGGTAGTGATGTCTGTGCATCAATAAATGCACGCGCAGGTGTTCCTATCGGCGATAAGATGAAGTTAGCATTAGATATGAACAAATGTCATTTCTTCAATCCAGAAAATGAACAAAGACTTCTTTTAATCGAAGATGATCGTCCTGTAAAAAAAGCTCCTAAAAAAGAAGTAAAAGAAGAAGTAAAAGCAGAATAATTTAAGGCCTTCGGGCCTTTTTTATTTCTTTTAGAAAATTATGATCGAATACATAGCAAATAATCCTCAGGGAACCATCATGTATCAAACAGATGGCATTACATATCATAAACACTCACTTCTACATACGATAGATGATCTTTGTGAAAGCTATCTTTTTTCGTATGAAGGTTATCGAAAAGCAGTTGATCATCAACTTAACATCAAACATTTAATTCCTATTTATTTAGATGAAGATACGCAATTAATTACGATAAAAAGATATCGTGATTACGATAATATCTTCATTAATTATCCAGCCATTTCATCAGTTTCAGAGTATCAACAAGGATTGATGATCGGCTTCATCAGTGGACGAGAAATCTATATAAAGATGTCTTTATATAGCTATAATCAACAAATTGAAAAACTGGTAAAGATTAGAAATACTAAAGTAAAACACTTTCATAGACTTAAAGATAGTAAATGTTTATAAATAGTGTTATAATAAAAACGGCTAAAAACAAAGACGATAACAACGATTTAGGAGGAAATTATATGGCAAAAAAGACAGTAAGAGACATTCAAGTTAAAGGCAAAAAAGTATTAGTACGCGTTGATTTCAACGTGCCTATGAAAGACGGCATCATCACAGATGAAAACCGTATTGTTGAAGCACTACCAACCATTAAATATATTATTGAACATGGTGGACGTGCGATTGTGTTCTCACATCTTGGACGTGTCAAGGATGAAAGCGATAAAGCTTCAAATTCATTAGCACCAGTAGCAAAACGTTTAAGTGAACACCTAGGGCAGGTTGTTAAATTTGTTCCTGTTACACGAGGTGTTGAACTTGAAGTCGCAGTCGCTGGTTTAAAAGATGGCGAAGTCCTCATGTTTGAAAACACACGATTTGAAGATTTAAATGGCAAGAAAGAATCTAAAAATGATCCAGAACTTGGTAAGTACTGGGCTTCATTAGGTGATGTCTTTGTCAATGATGCGTTTGGTACAGCTCATCGTGATGCTGCATCTAACGTGGGAATTGCTGCTAACATTAAAACAACAGTTGCTGGTTTCCTATTAGAAAAAGAAATTAATTTTATTGGTGGAACTCTAGAAAACCCAGAAAGACCTTTTGTCGCAATTCTTGGTGGAGCTAAAGTCTCTGATAAGATCGAAGTGATTCAAAACTTATTAAAGATTGCTGATAAAGTCATTATCGGTGGTGGTATGGCGTTTACATTCTTCAAAGCAATGGGCTATGAAGTCGGTAAGAGCTTACTTGAAGCTGATAAAGTCGAATTAGCAAAATCATTATTAGAACAAGCAAACGGCAAAATCGAACTTGGTGATGACGTCTACACCGGAAAAGCATTTGATGCTGAAACTGAAAGAAACGTCCGCAAGGTTGATCAAATTCCTGCAGATGAAATGGGTCTAGATATTGGACCAAACACCATTGAAATCTTTAAATCATACATTCAAAATGCTAAGACAGTTGTTTGGAATGGTCCACTCGGTGTCTTTGAATTCCCTAAATTTGCTGAAGGTACAAAGAGTGTTGCCAATGCAATCGCTGGTATTAAAGATCAAGCAACAACCATTATTGGTGGTGGCGATTCAGCAGCAGCAGTCATTCAATTTGGTCTCAAAGATGGCTTTACACACATCTCTACAGGTGGCGGTGCATCCTTAGAATATTTAGAAGGTAAGGTACTCCCAGGCATTGCATGTGTTGATGATAAATAATGGATATTGGAAAAAAAATTAGAGCACTTCGCTTAGGTAATAATTTAACCCAAGAAGAATTAGCAAATCGTTTGGAACTTACTAAGGGATATATCTCACAATTAGAAAACAACTTGACATCTCCCTCGATGCAAACACTATTTGCTATTTTAGAAGTGCTTGGAACAGATGTTCATGAATTCTTTAGCAAAGAGGAAGAAAGAACGCTTGTTTATAAAAAAGAAGATTTCAATGTGAAAGTCAATGAAGATTTAAAGCATATGATCAGCTGGATTGTTCCAAATGCGTTAAAATATGAAATGGAACCCATCATCATTGACATCGAACCAGGTGGTCAATCAGAAATGGATGATCCGCATGCTGGTGAAGAATTTGGCTACGTACTCGAAGGTCAAGTCACCTTAGTTATCAATAAGAAAAGATATATTATTAGAAAAGGCGAAACGTTTTATTACTTGGCAAACAAAGAGCACTACCTGATGAATAACAGTCACCTACATGCTAAAGTACTTTGGATAAGTACGCCACCAATGTTTTAATGGAGGAAATATATGGAAAAAGAAATTATGATTAGAAGTACCCAAGGATTACATGCAGCACTTGCTGCAAAAGTCGTTCAAACAGCATCAAAATATGCAGTTGAAATTGAACTTCATTACCACAACAAAGTTGTTGACCTTAAGTCTATCTTAGCTTTAATGTCACTCGCAGTACCTCACGGTGAAAATGTTCGTATTGTTGCTCGCGGAGCACGCGCTGAAGAAGCAATCAAAGACGTTTCAACCATTTTAGGGTAATCGCCATGAGCAGAAAACCACTTATTGCAGGCAACTGGAAGATGTATAAAACCAAAGATGATGCGCTTGCTTTCATCTATGCGGTTAATCTTGAAGTTCCCGATTTAGAAAAAGTAGAATCAGTTATTTGTGCACCAGCCATCTTTTTGCGTGATCTCGTTAAACGAGAAGGTGAAAACTTACGTATTGGCGCACAAAATATGCACTATGCTCAAGAAGGTGCATACACAGGTGAACTCTCTGCAGGTATGTTAAAGAGTTATGGTGTTGATTATGTCGTTATTGGACACAGCGAACGTCGTGCTTACTTTAATGAAACAGATGAAACAGTCAACTTAAAGGTATTAACAGCTGTTAAAGAAAACATCACACCTATTATTTGTGTTGGTGAGTCTTTAGAAACACGTGAAGAAGGAACAACCAATGCTTTTGTTAAAAAACAAGTTGAAAAAGCATATCTCAATGTCTCAGCATTTGATGCTTTAAAGACTGTGATTGCTTATGAACCTATCTGGGCGATTGGAACAGGTAGAACAGCAACTCCTGAACAAGCTAATGAAACCATTATGGCGATTAGAAATGTGATCAAAGAGCTTTATAGCGAAGAAGTTGCAGAAACAGTTCGTATCTTATATGGAGGTTCTGTTAACACGAAGAATGTTGATAGTTTACTAGCAATGTCAGACATTGATGGTGCCCTCGTTGGTGGTGCATCACTTGATCCAAATTCATTCTTAACACTCGTTAGAGCAGCACTTAAAAAATAGCAAACCCGTTCTACGAACGGGCTTTTTTTTACACATCTTCTGTGCATGTTAACAATGTAATTGTGAATTTTATCTTAAGATGTTTGGCAATTAATTGGTTGTATGCTACAATAAAACTGTACTTAAACATAGCGCTGGGGGCGGCGGAGT
>CAZETB010000032.1:0-22238 GCA_964514865.1 uncultured Mariniplasma sp.
GCTTCGGCGTGATGAATTTGTTGATTTAATTTCATTAAATCCGCTCCTTACCGTATAAATCATTATACCATAGAGACAAAAAGAAAAAAGCACCATTTGTCCTTTTTTCAGTTCAAAGCGATATAAAAACGCACCCGAAGGTGCGATTTTGTGCGTTACTTCTTTTTAGAGCGTGCTGCACGTTGGCGTTCTTTACGTTCTACTGATGGTTTCAAGTAGAACTCACGTTTGCGTGCTTCTTGGAGAGTTCCTGACTTAGAAACATCACGTTTAAAGCGACGTAAAGCATCTTCAATTGATTCTTTTTCGCGAACGATTGTTTTAGGCATAGTCTGCCCTCCTTCCACGCTGAGATTCATTAGCCTTAATCATTATATAGCATTTTTTTACTTTTGTCAAAAAGTTTTAAAAGTTTTTCAATGATAGGTAGGTGAGTGCATAAAGGGATGCAAGTTCCGTAGGTAAGATCAATTTACCAAGTGAAACCATGTGTGCTCCCTGCTGATCAAAAAATGTTCTTTCCGCGTCTGAAAGTCCACCTTCCGGTCCAATCACTAAGGCAATTTTTAAGTGTTCTGATATCTTCGGCAGTGCATCATAAAGTGTTTTGGTCTTCTCATTTTCATCAGCAACCAATAAGATATCATAGTCCCAATGCATCTGTTTTAATGAAACTGCGAATGAGATTTGTGGGACGTCAAAACGATGTGCAAGCTCAGCAGCTTCTTTGGCAATAGCATGCATACGTTTAAGTTTGTTTGCTTCATTATCAAGTTTAGCAATACTTCGCTGCATTGGAACAAAGATGATTTCTGATGCTCCAAATATGGTAGCATATTTCGAAACCGTTTCACCCTTAGGGTGTTTCGGTAGTCCTTGAATCAATGTGATGTGTGCCCCTTTGTCATCGTGTAGTTCTTCGACAACATCATAGAAAACTCGTTGGTTTTCAATGGTTAATGCTGATAAAAAACATCGCTTATCAAAACAAACGATGACGTTATCGCCTGATGACATACGCATGACATGCATGATATGATGTGCATCAGAACCTGTGATTTCACGATCATTTGAAGATAGGAAATAACGTTGCATAGAACTCCTTTGATGAAAAAAGCGTTTCGTTAGAAACACTTAGTTTTCACATCATCAATCTTAATGTAATTGGTTTGAAACGATAACTAGAACGACTAAGATTACAGATAGAACAGCTGAAGAACGAACTAAGAATAATTCTAAACCACGTGATTTACGGTTTTTGAATAATTCTGATTTTTCTCCGCTAAATGCATCTTTAATATCATCCTGTGAAGTTTGTAATAAGACGGTACCAATCAATAAGATGGTTACAATAATAACTAAAATATCTGCCCAGTTCATAAAAACCTCCTAAAAGCTCAACTAATGATAACAAATATTTATTTTTTTGTCAATAAACTGATTAAATATGTGAAACAAAATAGCCCCTAAAGGGGCTGAATGTTAAAATAACTGAATCACAGCTTCAATATCTTCGATCATCTGTTCGGTTGACTGGAATCCACCAGCACTGATGTACCAAGCGATTGGATCAAGTGTGAAAATCATGTTGTTGGTTCCTGCTTGAGTTCCTAAAATGAGTTGATTGGCTTTCACTTGATCAATCGTTGATGAACCACCAATAGCAGCACCACGATCAAGTAAAAATAAAATCTCTGGATTGACTGCTGCAACATATTCATATCCAATCACATTGCCATGAGAACCACCTTCTTCTGCATTTGCATCAGCTGGCATAAATCCAAACTCATCATAAAGAGCTGCAAAACGTCCATTCGGTCCATAAAATGATAATGATTCCCCATTAACCATCACAAAAAGTGCTGAATGGGTTTGTGTTGATGCTTTAATCGTTGTTAGTTTTGTCGTGATCTCTGTTAATTTATTTTCGATTTCAGTTGCAACACTTGGAAATATCTTTGCTAAGTTATTAGCGTTTTTTGTCAAACTTTCTAAATACTCACCTTGTACACTTGTCACATCTAAAATGTCAGCATCTGGATAATTCGTTTTAAGCTGATCATACGCACCCGCTGAACGACCACCTATGATGATGAGATCGGGAATAAATAGATCAAGTGCATCCCAGTCAGGAATGAATAACGTTCCAACATTCATCACATCATCATTGTTATAAGATGATAAATAGTTGGGGATATTAGATTTTGGAATTCCTAGCAATTTGATGGATGTTTGATTCACACCAACTGTATCTATGATATCAAGAACATCATATGCGAAAATAGCAACTGAAACGGGGTTTGTCTTAAATGTTTCTGTGACTTCAGTTCGACTACCACCTGTCCATCCGGTTTGTGCTTCATTTGTTAAAGCTCCTGATGTGACTGTATGTGTGATAGATACATCTTCACGCACAAAATCTCCTGTGACTTCTCCTTGGTCACCACATGCAACTAATAGGCTTAATAAAGCCATTAAGACTAAAACATATAGTCCTTTTTTCATCTACAAATCTCTCCTTTATTTATTCAGCCTCTAGGGCTGTTTCTTTTTGTTGATAATAAATACAAACCTTTCTTCCATTGACGCCTGCAATACAGAAATCATGATCAAACACATGATCTAAAATCGCTTTATCCATCATATAATCAATGGATCCTTCTTCGATGATTTTGCCATCTTTCATGGCGATAATATGGTCAGCAAACGCAGCAGCAAAATTAATATCATGCATGACAACCACAATGGTTTTCTTTAACTCTTTAACCATCTTTTGCAGAATCGTCATCATCTCAACGGCATAGCGCATATCCAAATTATTCAAAGGTTCATCTAAGAAAATGTATTTGGTATCTTGAGCTAAAATCATCGCGATATAAGCACGCTGTCTTTGACCACCAGATAGTTCATCCAAATATCGATTTTCTAAATCTTTTATTTTCATGTATTCTAAAGCTTCTTCAATCTTTTGATGGTCTTCTTTTTGAAGTCTTCCTTGGCTATGTGGAAATCTACCAAATGATACGAGATCTTTAACTGTGATACGTATATTTAACTGATTCGTCTGTTTTAGTATGGCAATTTTCTTTGCGATATCTTTTGATTTCAATGTTTTTAACGGTACTTGGTCTAGCAAAATATCACCTTCAAGAGGTTCTAATAAGCGTGATAAAACACCTAAAAGCGTAGATTTTCCTGCGCCATTTGCTCCAATTAAAGCTGTGATTTGTTCCTCCTTAATCGTCACATTGATATGATCTAGAACTTTGAAATCTCCATAAGCATGGGATATTTCTTTCATTTCAATCATGCTTGATTCTCCTTTAAAATTAAGTAAATCATATACATTCCTCCAACCATACTGATCAGTACAGTGACGGTTGTTAGATAACCCGTTTCAGCAATGATACCTTGACCTAAAACTAAGAAGATAACAGCAATCATTGATGATGCTAAAAAGAGTGGTAAATGCTTATAATCTTTTAACATTTCACGTGCAGCATTCACTGAGATTAACCCCAAGAAAGAAATGGGTCCTATCAACGCAGTTGATATGCTCATTGCTAATGCCATGTAAATCAAACTCGTATTCATCTTCTTTGCATATCTAACACCTAATCCTATAGCATTGTGTTCACCTAATGTCATCACATCATATTCTCTATAATCTTTCATCAGTAGATAAATAATGATGATCATCAAGGGTAAAGCAAGCCAAATGATTGATAAATTCATGTTCGTAATCGAAACTTCCGTTCGAATCGTTAAACTTTGAAACTCATCTGGATCCATCACCGTTTGAAGAAAGGATGCAAATGATCTCGATAGCGTAGATAACACCATACCGACCAAAAGTAGGAAGATGATGTTGTTTTTATTCTTATTTAAAATTAAGCGATATAAGACAAGAGATACAACCATCATCAAACCAGCTGATACGATAAAGTTAAGATATGGATTTACAAAAAAGATCGATGATGAACTCAAGAAAAATACAATTGTCGTTTGAACACTGATGAATATCGCATCAAACCCAATCAGACTAGGTGTTAAAATACGATTTTGCGTCATGGTTTGAAAAACAAGGGATGTTGAACTGATTAAGATGGCTGATATGATCATAGCAAGCATTTGAATACTTCTTCTTGATATGATATTAAAGATGGCTTCTCTCATTTTTTCAGCACGAACAGGATCACTTGGAAAGAGATCATAAGGTGTTGTTAGCATCCAGAAAAATAGATAAAACATCATGGAAAATAAGACAAGACTAATTAAGATGATCCATCTTCTTTTAGTTTTCATACTTCATCCTCCTAAAAATTAAGACTAAGAAGATGATAGCTCCCGTGACACCCATGGTAAAACTAATCGATATTTCATAGGGAAAAACAATCAGACGACTTAAAATATCGTTTAACAGCACAAATGAAGATCCAAATAATGCAATATCAACAATCGTTTTCTTAACGTGATCCCCATAATAATGGGTCACCAAATTGGGTACGATGAGTCCCACGAAAGGTAATGTTCCCACCATGACAAACGTCACCGATGAAATGAGTGCGATAACAAAAAGTCCTACACTAATGACAACACCATAACTGACACCTAAATTTTTAGCAAAGTCTTCACCCATGCCAACAATGCTAAATCTCGTTGCATAGATTAAAGCGATAATCATGGCTGGCACAACCAAATAAAGAAGTTCATATGAACCAACTGCTTTATTTGAAAACCCACCGATACCAATCGTATTTAAGAACTGTAACGCATTATACCTATGTGCTATAAAGGTTGCTACAGATGAAATCATCGCACCATACATCATCCCGATCAATGGCACATAAATGACATTTTTAAACTTGATGCGTTTGAGCATCAACATGAAAATCAGTGTTGAAACCATAGCGAAAACAAAAGCAAATATCGATCTTATGATGACGGGTTGATTTCCCATGATTAAATAGCCAATCAGAACGCCTAAGATAGCAGCATTTGTTGTTCCAGCTGTACTGGGTGAAATAAACTTATTTCTACTAATGGCTTGCATGATTAAACCTGCAATGGATAGTGAAGATGCTGTTAGAATGATCGCGATGGTCCGGGGTAGTCTCGATATCCATATCACATTCCATGCATCTTGATCAAATCTGATTAAATCAGATAAGCTTACATCCAAAACACCCACTGAAAGCGATGCGATCACCAAGATTAAAAAGATAATGATCAAGAAAAAACGACGATGATTAAAGATTTTCTTTAACTTCATAGACTTCACTTTGAATGAGCGAAAATTCTTCTTTTCTCATCCCAATCAACCCTTCAGGTTTCTGATGATGGTGATGAGATTTATCCTTATGCATTTGAATGTGCTCAGGACTTCCTTCGAAACGATAATAAGCCTGTTTCGATTCCCAATAAACTAAAATACGGACTTCATCAACATCCGGATTTTTCGTATTTAAAAGAACATCCCTTCTGATAAATCCAGGGAAATGCTTCATCATACTTGGGCGATTAAATTGTTCTACTGCTGTATGGTCAATCCCTTTATGAAAGGAAAATATGCGTGAAACGATATACAATGATAAACACCTTCTTCTACAACGATACACTCTCATTTTAGAGATGTCTAAGATGAATATCAAATGATTTAATCAAGATTATAAATAGGCTATTATATTATAATAAACATGAAAAAAATAGCCCTAGACAGAGCTATTTCGATGTGCTGGAATACCGATTAATTTACTATAAGGAGGTGCATCTTTAACGACAACTGCTCCTGCAGCAACAATGCTGTGATCACCAATATGAATAGGACCAATGAGGGTTGCGTTCGCATAAACGATGACATCATTTCCTAGTTTAGGATGACGATCCACTTTTTCAAATGTGTTAGCTCCTAGAGTAACACCGTGATATAACACACAGTTATCACCGATGACAGCTGTTTCTCCTATCACTGTTCCCATCCCGTGATCAATAAAGACACCATGACCGATCTGAGCTGCTGGATGAATATCAATCCCTGTGATACGACGTGTTCTATAACTGATTATTCTAGCAAGATTAAGAAAGCCTTTTTTCCATAATTTATGAGCTCTACGATGTCTTCTTAAAGCAATCACACCTGGATAGGTAAAATAAATCATGAAACAATTAGATGCTGCTGGATCAAACTTCTTAACAGCTCTAACATCTTCAACCGTACATTTCATCATAGGCCATAGAGTGGCGTAGATAAATAGCGTTCGCCTGTATCACATACAATAAAGACAATACGTTTTCCGCGCGCTTCCTTTCTTTGAGCTATTTGGATAGCGGCATATAGAATCGCACCTGTTGAAATACCTGCAAATACACCTTCTGTTTTAGCTAATAATCGTGCATAATGAAATGCATCTTCATTAGATACTTGGACAATCTCATCAATGATCTGGGTATTTAACACAGGTGGAATAAATCCAGCGCCAATACCTTGAATGCTATGAGGTCCAGGTTTTCCACCTGATAAAACTGGAGAATCCTTAGGTTCAACAGCAACAATTTTAATGTTCGTTAGTTCTTTTTTTAATGTTTCGCCCACACCGGTGATGGTACCACCAGTACCGACACCTGCAATAAAGTAGTCTAATTGTTTATCAGTATCCTGTAAGATTTCAGGTGCTGTCGTGCGTCTGTGAATTTCTGGATTAGCGAGATTTTCAAACTGCATCGGTATGATGACATTTGGATTCTCATTTCGCATATCGTAAGCTTTTTGAATAGCGCCTTTCATACCTAACGTTTTATCAGTTAAAATCACTCTCGCACCAAGTGCTTTAACAATTGATACGCGTTCTTTCGATACTGATTCAGGCATAATTAATGTCAGTTTGTATCCTTTAGCTGCACATAAATAAGCAAGACCAATACCGGTATTGCCAGATGTTGGTTCTACAAAGTGTGTTTGATCTGTGATGGTATATGCTTTTTCACATGCTTCAATTAAAGCGTAAGCAAGACGATCTTTAACGCTTGATAGCGGATTATGGTTTTCAAGTTTAGCAACGAGTTCTACTTCAAGATTAAAAAGCTTTTCTAGACGATGTAGTCTTAAAAGCGGTGTTTTTCCAATGAGTTCTGTGTAGTTTTGATAAATGTTCATATTGATTAACTCCTTCTTTAGCAACCTTATTATACAAAATACAGTCTTAAAATGCTTAAAAGATGATTAAAGATAACGCTTACTGAGGATATTCACCATCTTTACAATGAAAAAGACTTGGCATATTCTAAAAATATGCTATAATGCATAAGGTGATTAAAAATGGATATAACAAGGTTTACACTTGGCAATTTAAGAAGTAATTGCTATGTGGTAACAGAAGAAAAGAAGGCGATCATCATCGATCCAGGATACGAAAGCGATGATGTTATCAGATATATCAAGAAAAACGAGTTCATTGTAGAAGCAATCTATGTCACACATGGTCATCCTGATCACGTGGGTGGGGTTAAACAAATGAAGGAAGCATTTGGTTGTGTTGTGTATGCACCAGCCAAAGATCGTATTTGGATGGGGAAAAGCAGTTACAACCAAATTGGTTACGAGATTCCTGTAGATACATGGGTTAAAGAAGGTGATGTGATTAACCACATCAATCATTCATTTACTGTTTATGAAACACCTGGTCATTCTGAAGGTAGTACTGTTCTTTACGCTAACCAGGTCTTATTCTCAGGAGATACGCTATTTTTCCAAAGCATTGGAAGAACAGATATTCCACTTTCAGACCCTCAAGTCATTTATCAGTCAATCAAAAAAATGTATCAGTTATTTGATGAAGATACCATCGTCTATCCAGGACATGGTCGCTCAACTGATATTGGTCATGAGAAAAAATTAAACCCATTTGTAAGAGCATAACAGGAGTTATCTAACTTCTGTTTTTTTATGTTATAATCGAGAGTAATAAGGAAGGTCAAACGCATGATACATTTTAGAAACGATTATAATGATTTAGCACATCCAGATATTTTAGAATTCATGATGAAGCATGCACATGAAGCACATCTTGGATACGGCATGGATGACCATGTTAAAAAAGCAAAAACAAACATCGAAAAGCATCTCAAAGAACCTGTCTTTATGCACTTTATGTCAGGTGGAACTTCAACCAATAAAATCGTGATCTCACACCTTCTAAAACCATATGAAGCAGTGATATCTGCATCAACGGGACACATTGAGGTTCATGAAACTGGAGCGATTGAATCAACGGGACATAAAATCATTTCAGTCCCTACCATAGATGGTAAATTAACACCGAAGTTAATCGAAAAAACATATCAGAGTTTTACAGATGAACACATGGTGAAACCCAAAATGGTATACATATCGAATGCGACTGAAACAGGATTTGTCTATGACAAACAAGAACTCAAAAACATCTATGAACTCTGTCAAAAACTTAACCTTTATCTTTTTGTAGATGGTGCACGTCTCGGTGTAGCTCTCACATCTAAGAATCAAGATTTAACACTTCAAGATATGGTAACCTATACGGATATATTCTATATCGGTGGTACAAAAAATGGCGCACTCTTGGGTGAAGTGGTCATCACGAAACATGCTGCATTTGATTCTTACTTTAGATACTCTATGAAACAGAGTGGTGGATTACTTGCTAAAGGATTTTTGATTGGTATGCAGTTTGAAAAACTTTTTGAAGATCAATTATTCTTTGATATTGCAAGACACGCTAATCTTATGGCAACCTACTTAATCACCAAGTTAAAAGAATTAAACTTACCTTTTAGTCAAACAACAACTAATCAACAGTTCATCGAACTTCCTGTTGATCTTGTTGACCGGTTAAGTCAGTCATACACCTTTGAAATTTGGCAGGATAAAGGAACATCCAAAGTGATTAGACTTGTTACAAACTACCGGACAACACCATCAGATATCGATTCACTAATCGCAGACATTAAAAAAGCATAAAACGCCTTGTTAGGCGTTTTTTTGATGTTTAAGGATAACGAGTGTCTCACACTCTGTGGTTTGTGGAAACATCCGGATAGGTACAATTTTTTGGATGTCATACGTTTGTGTTAATAATTTTAAGTCACGTGACAATGTCTTTAAGTCACACGATAAATAGAAGACCTGTTCAAACTGTTTTTCGATCATGTGATTAACAAGTTCAGGCATTAAGCCGTTGCGTGGGGGGTCAACGATGATCACATCTGCTTCAATCTCTTGAATCATTTTTTCAGCATATCCCAAGATGATCTCTACGTTGGTTATACCTTCTTTTTCTTTCATGGCTTGTGCCATACTAACAGCATCACGATTGGATTCAATCATGATAATCTTTTTTGCAAGATCTCTGATATAGTATCCAATACTACCGACACCACTATAGGCATCTATCACCATTTGATTTGGTTTTATGTCTTGGCGAATGATATCATAAGCCATTTGAATCACGTTGGTATTGACTTGAAAGAAAGCTTGATCGGTTACAGGATAAACATCATTTTTAATACGTAGTTCAATGGTATGAGTTCCATATAATGTCTTAGATGTTTTACCCAAAATACGTCTTTGATCATCTTTGATATTCAGTGTAATACCGACGATTTCACTCATACTTGAAATGACTTTAACAAGTTGGTCTAATCCTTCAAAACGATCACGAGTTGCAATCAGTGTAACCAATGCTTGTTGTTTGTCATTGGTACGTATGGCAATTTGTTTTAAACTTCTTGAGTCACACACAATCTTACTTGCATGCATCTTTTTGATGATACGATTGGTCACATTATCTGCTAAATCGAAGGCATCAATTGCTACCAAACCTCTTCCATCTTCATGATATAAGCCAAGTGTTAAACGCTCCTTATACATCACATGAAATACCGATTTGTTCCGGTAGTGAAAGGTTTTATGATCAGTTAAAATCGGATCAATAGGAAAAGTGATATCTGCAATCTTTTTTAACGTGTTTTCTGTTAATTTTGTTTGCCACATAAGTTGAGCTTCATCTGACATGTGCACTAAATCCATACTTCCTAAATGGGCTGATGGATGTTCTCTACGATCAGGACTTTTCTCGATGATCTTGATGACTCTTCCTTCAGCAAATCTACTTTTAACATGTTTGATTTCGATTTCTGCAACCTCATCTAACAACATCCCTTTAACAAACACAACGACATCGTTGTATTTCACAATGCCTTGTCCTATGTAGTCAACATCGATAGCTTTACCTATGATTTTTTTACCAGCAGTTAACATCGTCTTCCTCCTTAAAGTAATACGCTAAACCACCTTGAGAAGTCTCCTTATAGGATTGATGCATATCCAAACCCGTTTGATACATGGTTTGAACAACCATATCAAAGGATATTTTACGAGAATCAGTTAAGAAATAGGCTAGACCACATGCATCTATCGCACGTAGTGCAGCGACTGCATTTCTTTCAATACAAGGAATTTGTACATAACCATTGATGGGATCACATGTTAAACCTAAATGATGTTCCATCGCAATCTCAGCTGCATATTCTATTTGATCCATTGATAAATTGAAGAGGGTTGCGTGTGCTGCAGCAGCCATAGAGCATGCACTACCTATTTCAGCTTGGCAACCAGCTACTGCACCTGAGATCGATGCATTATGTTTAATGATATTGCCGATTAAACCTGCGACTGCAAGCCCATTGATGATTCTTTCTTGTGAAACGACATCATGTCGTTCATGCATATAGTATAATACAGCAGGTAAAACACCACAAGCTCCACACGTAGGAGCAGTCACTATAATCCCACCACTCGCATTTTCTTCTGAGACAGCAAAGGCATAGCTTGCTACCAGTTTATTTTCAACGAGTTCAGAGACATCGGTTTGTTTGATTCTACTATAAAGCTCTGGCGCTTTACGTCTCATCTTCAAAGGTCCTGGTAAAACGCCATGAGTTGATAACCCTTTAACAATCGCTGATTTCATGGCTTCCCAAATCTCTAAAAGATATAACTTGATGTCTTCACCTTCAACTTCATAAACATAATCATGAAGTGTCATGTTGTTTGCTTTGCAGTATTTCTTGATTTGTTTAAATGTCTGATGAGGATAGATATGACTATCTGTTTCTTCTTCACCAACAAAAAGGATACGACCCCCACCCGTGCTTTGAACTTCTTTTTCAACGATGAGTAGATCATCTTGATAACCACGAATAAAGAGCGTATTGGGGTGTTTAGATAAATCTAGTGACGATAAAAAAGTCACGGGAATGTCTCCCAATGACTCTTTAATAGCTTCCTCGGTCAAATGTCCTTTTCCTGTGAGTGCTAACGAGTTAAATAAAGCAATTTCAAAGCGATCACATGAAGGACATTGATCCTTAACTAACTTGACGGCTTTAGCAGGTCCCATCGTATGTGAACTTGATGGTCCGTGACCTACTTGGTAAAGATGGCGTATGGAAAGCATACTTCACACACTTTCTATTTTGAACTAAACTTCTGCTTAAGATAATTAACGTAATATTGTGGATTAAAAGATTCTTGTGTCGCAATCAACATTAATTCTTTAGGTGATTTACTACCTGCAAAATGATGGATCTTTTCTTTTAACCATGCATTAATCTTTTCAATCTGATTGTTTTCTAAGGTTTCTTCAATACTGAATTCTTTGTTCATCGCTTGATAGATCTGTGCAGCATAAGCTGAACCTAAAGCATAGGTTGGGAAATATCCGAATGCACCACCTGACCAGTGAATGTCCTGAAGGACACCTTGTTTATCGGTCTTAGGCTTAATGCCTACATATTCACCCATCAGTTTGTTCCACTTTTTAGGAAGGTCTTTAACTTTGATTTTTCCTGAGATTAATCCCTTTTCAAGTTCATATCTCACCATAATGTGAAGTGCATAGGTTAATTCATCAGCTTCTGTACGAATTAAAGAACGTTCTGCACGATTGATGTAGCGATGGAATTCTTCTACAGGGATAGTCTTGAGTTGTTTAGGGAACAATTCAACAAGTTTGGGATAATGAACCTTCCAAAATGATAAAGATCTTCCTAACATGTTTTCATACATACGAGATTGTGATTCATGAATACCTAAACTTGTGCCACCATGAAGGAATGTATCATCATATTTAGGATCATTTTGTTGTTCATAAATACCATGTCCCATTTCGTGAATGGTTGAGAAAATGGATGATGGTAAATTATTTTCATAATAATGTGTTGTAATACGTGTATCTGTTGAGCTTACACCTGATGTAAATGGATGTGCACTTTCCTTAAGTAAACCTGCGGAGCGATCATATTTGAAAACATCCATTAAATATTGCGAGAACTTAATCTGTTGTTCACGTGGATAAACAGCGTGTGTCAATTTACGACTAAATTTATTTTTTTGCGCAGTGACTTCTTTAACAAAAGGAACAAGTTCTTCTTTAAGTGTACTAAAGAATTGGTCATATTCTTTTGAGGTAAAACCTTCTTCAAACTCATCAAGTAAAATATCATAACCTTTAAGTTCATCAGTTTCTAAATACTTAACTTGTTTTTTCTTGAAGTCAACGATTTTCTCTAACGTTGGTGCATAAAGTTCAAAGTTATTTTCATTTTTTGCTTTAGCCCAGATGTGAGATGCTTGCGATGTCAACACCTGATGCGCAATGAGTTCGTCTTTAGGTACGAGCTTAATCAAACGTAAATCTTTATAGACACGCTTAATTTCAACCTTTAAATCTGCATCCTGAAGCTCAGAAAGATGTTCATATAAATAATCAATCGCTTCAATGTATTCAGGAGAAGATTCAATCTGATACATTTCTTCTGCCATCACTTGGAATTGTTTTGTTCTGTATTCAATTGATTTTTCTGGAGCTTCGGTTTCTTGATCCCAACTCATCAGCCAGCCAAAATAACGATACGCAATAATCTTCTTGCGGTACGCTTCATACGTCTTGATATAGTTTTCCATAAATTTACCTCTTTCTTTCAAAACTATTATAACATGGTCATTTCATGAATGATTCAATTCACATAATATCTCACAAGAATACGAGAGTTGCAATACTGAAATAAATCACTAGCGATACAATATCGTTTAGTGTGGTCATCAGAGGTCCTGATGCTGATGATGGATCTTGGTCATGTCTGTGCAACATCATGGGAATGATCACACCTAAGAAAGATGATACAAACATGGATGCCATCATCGCTCCAAAAACAACCAACCCCATCTGATAGGGTAATATTGTTGTCTGTGATGGGAATAAAATTAAAAATAAGGTTACGAAAAGAAAAGCAGCAAAACCTAAGAGTGCACTGTTAATGAGCCCAACTAACATTTCTTTAAGTACATGATCTTTTGGAATATGTTTCCCATCGAACTCATTTTTATTGATACCTAAAATAGTTACAGCAAGTGCTTGTGTACCAATGTTACCTGCCATCCCTAAAATCAGTGGTTGAAAGAAAACAATGATCGTCACCGCTTGTAGCGTGTTTTCAAATACTGATAAAAGACTTGCTGTTAATAGATTTAACACAACTGCAATCATCAACCAAGGAAGTCTTTGTTTAGTTCTTTCAAATGCAGAGGATGATGATTCATAATCACTCAATAAAGCCATTTTCTGATAATCATCTTCGGTTGCATCTATGATTTCATCAAAGATATCATCCGCTGTAACAATACCGATGACGTGCTCATCAGAATCTAATACAGGTATCACATTTCTGTCATAATCAACAACCGTTTGTATCGCTTTTTCAATGGATTCTTGATCGTAAACAAACTGAAAATCATCAATCATAATCTTCTTAAGTGATGAATTACTTCGTGCCATAATCAAATCTTTTAAGTCAATTAAACCTACGATACGCTTGTCATCATCAATCACAAAAAGTGTATCGATATAATCAGTTTCTTTTGAATCTTTTATGACGTGGTCAGTAGCTTCTTTAATCGTATCATCGATTGATATCGTTAAGAAATCTGTTGACATGATGGAAGCTGCTACATCTTCATCATATTGCAATAGTAACGAGATCGTCTTCGCTTTAACCTTTGATAAAAGTGCCATCATGTCAGGTTGTAGAGAAGGATCAATATCTTCAATAAATTCTTTTAAGTCATCTGATTCAAGATTTCTTAAAAGTGATTTTTTACGAGGTTCTTCTAATCGATTGATCAAATCAATTTGATCTTCACTATCGAGTTCAACAAACATATCAGTTAACTTATCGATATGAATGAGCGAGATTAAACGCTTCTTTTCAAGATCATCACACAGTGGATAATAAAGAGCTAAATCGTAAGCAAAAAGCGGCTTAAGATCTTTTTTGAGTTGTTCATCGGAGTGCTTAAAATTCAGTTTTTTGATCATAATAGCCCTCCTAAAATCAACGTTGCTAAGCCAAAATAAATCACCTGTGCAGTGACGTCAATCAACGTGGTAATAAAAGGACCTGATGCAACCGCTGGATCAAATTTCAAGGAATGTAGTGTCAGTGGAATGATAATAGCAAGTAAAGGTGCAATCATCACCGTTAACCAAAGTGCTAAACCAACGACAAGTCCTATTAAAAGAGGTTCTGTCGTTAAAGAGGTATTGATCATCGCGAATATATTGGTCATGATAAAGGCGATTAGGCCAATAACGAAACCATTCATCATACCCGTTAAAATCTCTTTCACAGAATTCTTGAATAGCCCTTTTTCATGGGTTGATAGCATTTGAAGTGTAACAGCTAATGTTTGTGTTGCAACATTACCTGCAGATCCTAAAATCAGTGGTTGAAAGATAATCAAAATTGCAACTGCTGTGACAATGCTTTCAAATTGTCGTGTAATCAGAGCGATCGGTAATGAAATGATCAATAACGTGAGTAACCAAGGAATACGATGTAATGCTGTCTTGACAGGACTCGATGATTCATCTGTTTCAGGAAGCGCAGCTAACTTTTCATAGTCTTCTTGTGCTTCTTCTTGATAAACATCAAGTGCATCATCTAAGGTGATCATCCCTAATAATTCACCTTGTTCATTAATGACAGGCATTTCATAAATAGCATAATTTCTAATATTTTGAATCGTCTTGCTGATGGGATCGGTATCAATAGAGAAAGGATATTCTTCAATCAGTTCCGATACCTGACAAGGTGTTTTAGCTTTAAGCAAATCTTTTAGAGCAATAGCACCTAAATAATGCTGTTTTTCATCAGCAACAAAAATGGTGTTAATCGATTCAACTAAATCAGCTTCTTTAATCACTTTTTTAGTTGCTTGCTTAACATCCATATCAGGTGGTACAACCACATATAGATTGGTCATCACAGACCCTGTAACATCTTCATCATATTGAATCAGTTCTTTAATGTCTGAGTCTTCTGATAATTGTTCTAAAAGTTCTTCTTGTTCATCTGGGTCTAACTCTGTGATGATGTCAACGGCATCATCAGGTTCCATCATTTCAACAATTTCAACCTGTTTTGAAATATCGAAATCTGTTAGAACGTCCTTTGCATCTTCAATTTCAAGATATGAGACGAGTTCAGCAAGCTTTTCATTTGGCAGCAACTGATAAACAACATCTTTTTCTTCATCACTAAGTTCAACAAACAATTCTGCTAAATCATGCGCATGGATATCATCTAAAAATGATCTTAACGCTTTTTCATCATGTTGTTCGATTAATCCTTTAAGCATAGGCTCACTCCTCCCTCATAAGTTTTTTTTATATCTTACATTATATGATACGACCAAAGAGCATCCCCGCTGTTTTCAGTGTTAAAATGATAGTCTCTTTAGATTCTTTTTCAATTTTTAACACGCCATTAAAATCATCTCTTTCAAGAATGACAAAACGGTCATGTAACTTTAAATGGTACTGATTTAAGTAAATAAGTAAATCTTTATGATCAATGACTCTTAGTAATTCAAAAACCTGATTGGGTTTCGCATCACTGAGTGCAAACACAACGACATCCTTCATTTTTCCATGGATATCAGGAATGGGATTACCGTGTTGACAATAGTCTGGTTGGCCTAAAAAGTGATAGAGTTTCTCTAATACGTCTGGACTTGTTGCATGTTCAAGCATTTCTGCATCCTCGTGAACATTTTCCCATGAGAATCCTAGTTTTTCAGTTAAAAAGACTTCCCAAATACGATGAGCTCTAATCATTCTGATCGCAACATCTTTACCCTTTTTAGTTAGAGATATACCTTTGTATGGCACAAATGATACTAAGTGTTTTTTCTCAAGTTTCTTAATCATTTCATTGACACTTTGATCGGTAAATCCAAAGCGATCAGCAATATCATTGGACTTGATTAAGGCAACCTTTTTTTCAACGGTTAACTCATAAATCGTTTTTATATAATCTTCTTCAGCCCTGTTCATACATATCCTCCTAGCCTAATGCAACGTCTAAGACCATCATGACAATAAAACCAACCATGACACCTAGTGTCGCGTAATGGGCACCTTTTGGTGTTTGTTTTTGTTGTGCTTCAGGAATTAATTCTTCAACAACAACATAAATCATCGCTCCTGCAGCAAACGCGAGTGCATAAGGCAAAATAACAGAAACGTAAGTAACTAAAATAGCACCTAAAATAGCTGAGATTGGTTCAACCAATCCTGATGCTTGACCTAACATAAACGCTTTGGTGCGACTGACACCTTCTTGACGAAGTGGAATAGCAACAGCGGCTCCTTCAGGAAAGTTTTGAATACCAATCCCAATCGCTAAACCCATCGCAGATAGGGTAGCAGCTGTTAAATCTCCCGTGATGTATTGTAGTGCCCCAAAGGCAACACCAACAGCTAACCCTTCAGGAATATTATGTAATGTAATCGAAAAGACGAGTAAGATATTTCTTTTAAGTTTCGTTGGTAAACCTTCTTTGGTGTGATTAAACCCAAAGTGTACGTGTGGTACTGTTTTATCTGCGATGTATAAGAAAATACCTCCTAATGCAAAACCGATAGCAACCACGATCCAACTGATCACACCTTGTTCATCAGCCATATCGATGGCAGGTGATAACAAACTCCAAAAACTAGCTGCAATCATGACACCTGATGCAAAACCTAACATCAAGTTAAACATGTTGCGCTGAATATTTTTAAATAAAAAGACGAGTGCAGCCCCGAGTGCCGTCATACCCCAAGTAAATGTTGTTCCAATCAATGCTTGTACCCAAACTTCTAAACCCATAAACCATGTCAGCATAGTCAGATCTCCTTTGATTTTATATTTTAAGGCATACCTTAATTTCTTTTTAAGTATAACATGCTTTTTTATGGGTGTCAATAAAAAAGAAGGAAACTATTGAGCTTCCTTCTCTTCGTATTGAAGTTGATATAGATTGTAATACAAACCACCAAGTTTTAGTAGTTCTTGATGACTTCCCTCTTCTTTAATCTCACCTTTTTGCATGACGATGATTTTATCAGCATGCTGAATGGTAGATAATCTGTGAGCAACAATAAGCATCGTCGAGATATTCATCATCTTTTCTAATGATTCTTGAATCAAGCCTTCAGTTTCACTATCGATGTTTGCGGTTGCTTCATCTAAGATCATCAGACTGGGCTTATAGACGAGGGCTCTTGCAAAACTGATGAGTTGTCGTTGACCAGCCGAGAAGTTATTCCCTCTTTCTAATACCACATGATCATAACCATCAGGTAGACGATCAATGAATGTGTTTGCGCCAACATATTCAGAAGCACTGATGACTTCTTCTTTGGTAATAGCTTCATCACGAAGTGTGATATTATCTTTAATCGAACCCGAGAATAAGAAGACATCTTGTAACATCTGACCGATATGTCGTCTTAATGACGATCTGGTCAATGTCTTAATATCTTTGCCATCAATTAAGATTTGACCTTTTTGAATGTCGTAATTACGTACAATCAGTGATAAAATTGTTGTTTTACCTGAACCGGTTGCACCTACGAATGCGACAGTATCGCCTGGATTTACTTTAAATGAAACATCTTTTAAGACCCATTCATCTTTTATGTAGGAGAACCAAACGTTTTTAAACTCTATTTGACCTGAGAATGACGTTAAATCAACTGCATCCGCTTCATCGATGATATCTGGTTTTGTATCAAGAACATCGAATACTTTTTCAGCTGATGCAAATGCATTTTGTAGTGTGTTAAACTGTTCAGCCAACTGTTGAATGGGTTCAAAGAAATCACCAACATAAGCGTAATAAGAATATAGAATACCAGCTGTCATAAAACCTAGTAATACTTCCTGATAACCGATATATAAAACTAAGACTGAACCTACCATGGCTAACATGTAGACGATAGGACGATAGATGCCAAAGACTAAAATTTCTTGTAGATAACTATTTCTTAACTTTAAGCTATGATCTTTAAACTCTTTACGTTTCTTGTCTTCTTGATTGAAGATTTGTGTCACTTTCATACCCGATAAGTTTTCAGATAAGAATGCATTCACTTCAGAAACGTTTTGTCTAACCCTGCGGTATGAAGCTCTTGAATACTTTCTAAAAACCACGGTTGCAAGGAATACAAAGGGTACAACCATCATCACAAATAATGAGATTTTCCAGTTGATGATAAAGATGACAATGATAATCGCAAATAAATATAAGATATTTCTAATGAGGTTAACTGCAACATTGGTGTACATTTCACTGATGGTATTGGTATCATTGATAACACGTGTAACGAGTTTACCGACAGGAACTTGATTGATTTGACCAATGCTTAAGTTTTCAATGTGATTGAACACTTCGTCACGAAGTGTGACAACCGTTTTTTGACCGACCTTTTGTAACATGATACCTTGTACGTATGAAATAAACTGTGCAATCGATAAAATGACAATAAAGAAGATCGTTAAATAAATGATAAACTGAATCTTTTCAGACTGTGATAGTGCATCATTGGATACCGTATCAACCGTTAAACCAATTAAGAGTGGTGGAACGAGTTGAACTGCAAGTGATACGATCATCATGATGACAATCCAAAAGAATTCCTTTTTATAAGGCTTTGCATAATGTAGAAGACGTCTTAAGACTTCCTTGTCACTACGTTCACGGGTGTTATCTTTAAAGTCCTTCATGGATGTCACCTCCTTGAACGATCGTTTCAAGTGTTTGGCGTTTTACCATATCTTGATAAAGAGGTGATGTTTTGAGTAACTCTTGGTGTGAACCGATGGCTACCACTTCACCTT
The DNA here is from genome assembly GCA_964514865.1 of uncultured Mariniplasma sp. Classification (GTDB taxonomy): domain Bacteria; phylum Bacillota_I; class Bacilli_A; order Acholeplasmatales; family Acholeplasmataceae; genus Peloplasma. Next base: position 19,261 of record CAZETB010000032.1, read on the forward strand.
GATCGAGTAAAATAATTTTGTCCATACGTTTAACCGTAGAGATACGATGTGCGATGAAAATCGTTGTTCTACCTTTACGAATACGATGAAGATTTTTAATGATCGCTTCTTCAGTTTTAGTATCAACTGCAGATACCGAGTCATCTAAAATTAATATTTCAGGATTTTTGGTTAATGCACGTGCAATCGAGATACGTTGTTTTTGTCCACCGGATACCGTAACACCACGTTCACCTAAAATCGTATTAAATCCTTCTTTAAATTCAATGATGTTTTCAAACACGTCAGCAAGTTTTGCTGACTCAACAACATCATCTTCTGAAGGTTCGTCAATCGAAAAACCGATGTTATTGGTTATCGTATCTGAAAATAAGAAATTATCCTGTGGTACATAACCCATGGTTTCTCTTACTGATTTAATTGATAGATCCATAATGTCATGTCCGTCTAAGAAAATCATGTTCTTATCCAAATTATAAATTCTTAAGAAAAGATCAACCAAACTGGACTTACCACTACCTGTACGACCTAGAATACCGACCATTTCACCCTTCTTAATATCGAATGAAACGTTCTTTAGAACAGGTGAATCCCCATCGGGATACGTAAATGTTAAACCTTTAACTGAGAGTGCTCCTCTTAAATTTGAAATGTTTTGTGCATTATCTAAATCAGAAACATCTAAAGGATGATTTAAAAACTTTTCAATACGTTCAGCAGAAGCTTTTGCTTGGCTTTGAATGTTAACAAATTGTGATAATGCCATCGTTGGCCAAATTAGCGTGAAGAAATAACCTAAATACTCAGTTAATTGACCTGATGTTAGACCAGCGTCTTCATGACGGATCACGAGAAGCGAACCTAAAACAACGATTAACAAAATGACAATATTAATCGCACTATTGATCGCGATATTAACGATAATGATAAACTTCATAAAACCGATATTCTTATCATACAAATCTAAGTTACGGTTTTTGAATAACATGGCTTCTTTTAATTCACGAACAAATGCTTTAATGACGGTAATACCAGAAAAATTTTCCTGTGTAAAGTCAGATAATTGTTCAACAGATTGTTGTCTTTCTTTAAATCTTGCTGTAATTCTTTTTCTAATGACAACAAGTGCAAATGTTAAACCAACCATCGGTAAAGCTGCATAGAGTGTCAGGTTCAAATTGAGGTTTGCCATACGATATAAAGCAAAAGCTCCCAACATTAAACCATCGATCAACATGAGAATACCTGGACCGAAAGACATACGAACAGCTTCTAAGTCATTGATAAAATAGGTCATTAAACCCCCAACTTTTTCTTGACTGTAAAAGCTTTGTGATAGCTTAGTGGCATGTGTGAACATGACATTTCTTAGTTCATATTCAATACGACGTGATGCACCAAAAATGGTGTAACGCCATACAAATCTACCAATGGTAATACCGATTGCTATCACACCAATCCATATGATGGATTGTTCAATCATGTCGACATCTGGATTTGTTGATTTGAGTGTATCAATGATACCACCAACGTACTTTGGAATATCAAGCTGAATCCAGTCGACAGCAATAAGTACAGCTATACCTAAAATAAAGTATAAGCCGTACGTGAGATAATACTTTCTAAAATGTTTACTCAGTAACATATAAATGCCCTCAATAAGGCTGATGCCTTAACATGGTAATAGGACGCATGTTTTGCGTCCTATAACCTCAAACACAATCAAATCGAAGTTATACTTCTATTCTACAACAATTTTGATAACATCACCATCTGCAGATTCCACATTGACAATTTCGCCCATGACACCTGTGTTGATCAATTGAAGCAATGAATCAATATCAATATCTGCATCTTGAAGGTTAACATTAAATTTACCTGTCTTGAGTAATTTTGCAAACTCAACAGGAATTTGAATTCTTACAACATCACCATCATTTGAGTCAATGAGAATTTTAAGCATTCTAAATGGTGCTTTTTTTCCTGTTCCAAATGAAGGAACAGCGTTAACTTCTACTTCTTTATCAGATTCGAGTGCTGCAAGTAATTTTTCAGCTTCATCAGCTTTAATGATACCTTTAGCTAGTAAATCAAGAATCTTCATTCTTTCTTCTTTAAGTTGATCTTTTGACATGTTCTTTCACCCTTTCTCATTTCTTCTTTAACAATTCAAGTGCTTGTTGAACTGAAAGCTCGCCTTTTTCAATGCGTTCAAGAACGCTTGCTTTTTCTGTTTTTTTTACGGGTTCTTCTTTTTCTTGGTTTCGAAGAAATGCATCGTCATCTTCAGAAACTGAATAACCTAAACCTACGATAACTTCATCCAACATTTTCTTAACGGTTGGATAACTGATGTTTAATTCTTTTTCAATCTGTTTGATGTTTCCTCTATTTTTGATAAATACTTCAATAAAATAGAGCTTTTCTGTTTCTAAATAGTTGAACTTAGAAAGCGTAAATGATCCTTCAATGGATGTGTGACAATTGTCACAATGTAATTTTTCAACTCTTAATTCATGTTTACATACGGGACACGTTGATAATACGGGGTTAACTTTTAAATTTTTATCCATGGGTAATTCCTCCTTATATTGTTTTAATTAATACGCGTTCGTTATCTTTTGATTTAACTTCGATTCGAACGCCTCTTACTGAAATCATTTCTAAAAACTCACCAGCTGTAATGTTAAATTCTTCATTAACAACCATGTTAGCTCTTCTTCCAACAATCCATTTAATTAAGAAGATGGGTATTGGTAAGAACAAGATGATGCCTAAGAAGATATTAATCGCTTTTCCCTCATCTGTCTTAACGTGAATTTTAACGAAAGATGCTCTTCTTGGTTTACGCTGTTTTGTTTGTGGATACAACATGCAGTACGCTTGTTTCGGTTTTATCTCTTTTTGACTGATTTGAGTTAATACTTCATCTTTTGTCATTTTTCACTCACCTTCATTAATTTTTTTAATTGATACCT